>CANRLY010000109.1 GCA_947631585.1 uncultured Clostridia bacterium | reverse complement strand
ATAAACAGATAGTTCTTTTCCATTTTGAGAAAATTTTCATTGATGCTAGGCATTTATATCAACTCCCGTCTTAGTATTCAGATCAGATTATAACAGTTCCCTTGAACACGATCTCGGCGTTTCCGGTAAGGTAAACTGCGTCGTCAGTGTACATGATAGTCAGGTCGCCGCCCTTGAGTTTGACGGTAACGTCCTCGTTTTTCTTACAGATACCGTTTTCCACTGCTGCGACCACTGCTGCGCAAGCTCCCGTTCCGCAAGCCCACGTCTCCCCTGAGCCTCTTTCCCAGACTCTCATCTTCAGGGTGTTTTCGTTTACCACCTGTATGAACTCGGCGTTGACCCTTTCCGGGAAATGCTTGCTGAACTCAAACTTAGGTCCGACAGCGTCTATGTCGATCATATCCACGTTGTCTGCAAACACCACGCAGTGGGGATTTCCCATAGAAACGCAGGTGATATTGTACTCTTTTCCTCCGATATCGGCAGGATAATTTACCACACGGTCGGCTTTGATATCAACAGGTATCTTTTCGGGAGAAAGCTCCGCCTTGCCCATATTTACCTTTACTGCGACAATATCTCCGTAGTGGTAAATAAGCTCGCAGGTCATTATTCCGCTGAGTGTCTCGATGGTCATAACGTCCTTATCCACCAGACCGTAATGTCTCAGGAACTTAGCCACACATCTGATGCCGTTTCCGCACATTTTACCCTCTGAGCCGTCAAGGTTGAACATTCTCATTCTGGCGTCAGCCACTTTAGATGGATAAATAAGTATTGCTCCGTCTCCGCCGATACCGAAGTGTCTGTCTGCCAGCCGCAGCGACAGTCCCTCCGGGTTATCTATTTTCTGATTGAAGCAGTTGAAATAGATATAGTCGTTGCCGCAGCCCTGCATTTTAGTAAATTCCAGCACCTGCTTTTCAGTCCTCATATGGTTGATATCAACCAGTTCTGTAGACTGTTCGGAATACTTGCTCTTTATAGAATCCGCAATAGCGTTTGCCGTATCTATAGAAGTCAGGCAGGGGATATTCCTCTCAACGGTTTTTCTTCTTATCTTAACGCTGTCACGGGTAGGTATCCTGCCCTTTGAGGAAGTGGAGATAACATAGGATATCTTGCCGCTTTCTATAAGGGTAAGGGTGTTTTCTTCCGCCTCGTGTATCTTCTTGACGGGCGTTACGGGGATACCGTTCTTTTCAAGGACCTTTGCCGTTCCCTCGGTAGCGTAAAGCTTAAAGCCCAGTTCGCAGAATCTCTTTGCGGTATCTGAGATCTCCGGCTTGTCGCTGTCCCTTACGGTGATAAGCACTCCGCCCTCTTTGCCCAGTTTATATCCGGCGGCTATAAGACCTTTATACAGGGATTCCTCCAGTGAGCTTGCCACTGCAAGGACTTCTCCGGTAGACTTCATCTCGGGTCCCAGATGGTTGTCAACGTCTATCAGCTTCTCAAAGGAGAACACCGGCACTTTCACCGCCACATAGGGAGGTCTGGGGTAAAGACCTGTTCCGTAGCCCATATCTTTAAGCTTTTCTCCCAGCATTGCCCTGGTAGCAAGTTCAACCATGGGAACTCCGGTAACTTTGGAGATATAGGGGATAGTTCTTGAGGAACGCGGGTTCACCTCGATAACGTAAAGTTCCTCGTGGAAGATAAGGTACTGTATATTCACAAGACCCATAGTTTTCAGTGAAACTGCCAGATTCTTGGAACATTCCACTATCCTGTCGGTGAGCTTATCGGAAACGTTCCATGCAGGGTAGACGGCTATGGAGTCGCCGGAATGGATACCTGCTCTTTCGATATGCTCCATGATACCGGGGATAAGGATATCTTCCCCATCGCAGATGGCGTCCACTTCTATTTCAGTTCCGTTATAATACTTATCTATAAGCACCGGATTCTCGATACCCTGGTCGAGTATTATCGCCATATATTCCTTGATATCATCGTCATTGAAAGCGATTATCATGTTCTGTCCGCCCAGAACATATGACGGTCTCATCAGCACCGGGTAATGCAGCTTGTTGGCGACTTCCAGCGCTTCTTCGGTGGTCATTACGGTAAAGCCTTCAGGTCTCTTTATCTTATGGAGTTCCAGCAGCTCATCGAATCTTTCCCTATCCTCGGCGGCGTCTATGCTGTCGGGGGGAGTTCCCATGATATTAACGCCGTTTTCAGCCATATGTTTGGTAAGCTTAATAGCCGTCTGACCGCCGAACGCCACCACTACTCCGTATGGTTTTTCAACGTTTATGATATTCATAACGTCCTCGTTGGTGAGCGGTTCAAAGTAAAGTCTGTCGGCGGTATCGAAGTCGGTGGACACCGTCTCAGGGTTGTTGTTGACGATAACCACGTCAAATCCCTGGCGTTTGAGCGCCCACACGCACTGCACCGACGCATAGTCAAACTCGATCCCCTGACCTATCCTTATAGGTCCTGAGCCGAAAACTATCACCGTCTTGCGGTCGCTTCCCTTATGGCTTATGAACTTGGCAGCTTCTCCCTCGCTGTCGTAAGTTGAGTAGAAGTAAGGCGTTTCTGCTGAAAACTCCGCTGCGCAGGTATCGACCATCTTATAGACGGCGTGCGCCGGCTTTTCTATCTTCACGCCGGAAATATTCTCTATGACCTTATCCGGGTAGCCTATCTTCTTGGCGGAAAGATACAGTTCATCGGTAAGAACGCCCTTAGCCAGTTCTCTTTCCATATCTATAAGCTTCATAAGTTTATACAAGAACCAAAGGTCTATCTTTGTAACGCTGTGGATATACTCAGGAGTTACGCCTCTTCTCATCGCCTCATAGACCACAAAAAGCCTTTCGTCGTCGCAGACTGCGATCTTCTCGGTTATCTCCTCATCGGACATAGCCATATGCTTTTTGCTGAGCAGCGAATCGTGACCTATCTCCGCACCCCTGACCGCTTTCATGATAGCCTGTTCAAAGGTAGTTCCTATAGCCATTACCTCGCCGGTAGCTTTCATCTGAGTACCCAGCGTTCTCTTGGCGTAAACGAATTTATCAAACGGCCATTTGGGAAGCTTTACAACAACATAGTCCAGCGCCGGCTCGAAGCAGGCGTAGGTCTTTCCGGTAACGGCATTTTTTATCTCGTCCAGTGTATAACCTATAGCTATCTTAGCGGCTACCTTTGCAATAGGATAACCTGTAGCCTTGGAAGCAAGCGCAGAAGAACGTGACACCCTGGGGTTCACTTCTATGACCGCATACTCAAAAGACTCCGGATTCAGAGCGAACTGGCAGTTGCAGCCGCCCTCTACTTTAAGTTCGCTGATTATATTCAGAGCAGCCGAACGGAGCATCTGGTATTCCTTATCGGCAAGGGTAACGGTAGGAGCAATTACGATAGAGTCGCCGGTATGGACTCCCACCGGGTCGAAGTTTTCCATAGAGCAGACTGTGATGACGTTGCCTTTTGAGTCCCTCATCACCTCGAACTCGATCTCTTTCCAGCCGGAGATACACTTTTCCACCAGCACCTGTGTTATCGGCGAAAGGTAAAGACCGTTCCTTGTTATCTCACGAAGCTCTTCCTCATTATTTACGATACCGCCGCCTGTTCCGCCGAGAGTAAACGCCGGACGGATAATAAGCGGATAGCCTATCCCCTCTGAATTTGCAAAAGCCACGGCGTCTTCCACGGTATTTACCACAGTTGAGGGTATACACGGCTGACCTATAGACTCCATAGTATCCTTGAACATCTGGCGGTCCTCGGCTTTGTCTATAGTTTCAGGGTTTGCGCCCAGGAGCTTCACCCCGTACTTATCCAGAAATCCTTCTTTTGCCAGTTGCATAGAAAGGGTAAGTCCCGTTTGTCCGCCCAGTGTAGACAGCAGGCTGTCAGGTCTTTCCTTCTTGATTATCCTCTTTACAGTTTCCAGCGTAAGGGGTTCTATATATATTTTATCAGCCATAGCCTTGTCGGTCATGATAGTCGCCGGGTTTGAATTAATCAGTATAACTTCCAGTCCCTCTTCCTTGAGCGCACGGCAAGCCTGAGTTCCCGCATAGTCAAATTCCGCCGCCTGACCTATCACTATAGGTCCCGAACCTATGACCATCACTCGCTTGATGTCCTTATTCAAAGGCATAAACTCAAATCCTTCCTGTTAATTATGTATATTTACGCCGGACTCGACCTGCAAGTCTTTCAAAGAGCAGTTATGCGGCAAAGTCGGCATTATGTTTGTTTTAAAAGTCAGACGTTGGCAGCCTTATGCTCCTCCATAAGGCTCATGAACCTGTCAAAGAGGAATCCCGTATCCAGCGGGCCTCCGCAAGCCTCCGGGTGGAACTGCACCGAAAACGCCGGCATATCCAAATAAGTTATACCCTCGCAGGTACCGTCGTTGGCGTTGACAAAGGAGACCTTTGCGTTTTCGCCCACCGTGTCGTTTACCACAGCGTAGCCGTGGTTCTGGCTGGTTATATAAACTCTTCCCGTCTGAAGATCCGAAGCGGGCTGGTTTGCGCCCCTATGGCCGTACTTCAGTTTCTGGGTCTTAGCCCCCTGAGAAAGAGCCAGAAGCTGGTGACCCAGGCATATGCCGAAAGTCGGTATCTTCTTTTCGCAGATCTTTTTCAGTTCCCCGATAATGCCTGTATTATCGGCAGGGTCGCCCGGTCCGTTTGAGAGCATCAAGCCGTCCGGAGCAAGTTCTTCTATCCTTTCGGCGGAAGTACCGGCAGGTATCACCGTAACTCTACAGCCTCTCTTTACCAGTTCCCGGCAGATATTCGCCTTTGCCCCGAAGTCCCACAGGCACACGTTGAACCTGGCTTCGCCCTCCGGCTGGAACACTGATTCTTCCTTACAGGTAGTGCTTTCCACCGCATTGGTTATCTTATAGTTCTTCAGTTCCGAAAGACCGAAGCCGCTTTTCTCATCGGTGACTATCTTTCCGTTCATAACGCCGTACTCTCTGACTATCCTTGTCAGCGCACGGGTATCTATACCATAAAGTCCCACGATCCCTGCTTTCTTCAAAAAAGTGTCAAGATCACCCTCACATCTGAAGTTGCTGGGCTCTTGACACCAATCTCTTACGATATAAGCTTTTAAATGGGGACGGGAACTTTCAAAATCGGAAGGTATAACACCGTAATTTCCGATAAGCGGAAAAGTCTGGACAACTATCTGACCGTAATAACTGGGGTCGGTAAGAGTTTCAAGATACCCCGTCATAGCCGTAGTGAAAACAATTTCCCCTACAGCCTCGCCGGAACAGCCAAAGCTCTTGCCTTCAAATATAGTGCCGTTTTCCAGTATCAAATACGCTTTCTGCACTGCAATTCCTCCTATATATTTCAGCTTTGTACTTTATCTTTTCTATTATAATATATTATCTTTCTTTTGGCAAGTGATTTTTTCAATTTTCATAAATTTTAATAATTTCCATAGCTATTTCACGTTTTGTTTTTCTCATGTCCATAGCTTGCTTTTCCAGATAGCGGTGAGCCTGCTGCTCGGTGAATTTCAAATACTGCATAAGGGCGAACTTTGCCCTGTTGACTATCCTTATCTCGTCTATCTTCTTCTGAAGCCTTATATTCTGGTCTCTGAGTCCAAGAATACGTTTTCTGGTGGCGTTTATCATTTTCATTGCCTGATAGAAGATGACCTTGTTCAGCGGCTTTGATATCACCACCACCCCGAAGTCCTCCACTCTTTCGCTTACGCTGTCGGAGATATCCGCCTTTACTATCATAGCGCAGCTTGCCAGACTGCTCTCGCTTATAAATTCGGAAAGCTCCACCCCGAACTCGTCTGACAGCGGCGCATTTATTATTACCAGGTCATAATTGGTATTTCCGCCGACCATTCGTCTTGCTTCTATGCCGGTCTCAGCCACTGCCACGTTGCAGTGGGCGGCTTCTTTGACCAGTTTGATTATTGACGAAGCCGCATTTTCGCTGCTTGAAATAACAAGAACGTTATCCAACGTCCCGTCACCTCCGAAACTGTATGTTAATCGGATAAATTTACATAGAATAGAAATATTTTCTTTCCTCGTAAAGTTCCTTATTATCTTCTCCCTGATACTCGACCCACGCCTGGGATCTTTCATTTATAACAAAATCAAACACTCTTGCAGGGAGATACTTTTTAAGAAAGTCGCTGTTTTTTGCACATTCTACCGCTTCTCCCAGGTCAGCCGGAAGCACCTCCAGCGATCTGAGCTGTTCGTCGGAAGCGTTCACCGGGTTAAGGGAGACTTCATCGCAAAGTTCCAGTTTATTTTCTGCGCCCTCCATACAAGCGTACATGAGCAGTCCTATGACGTAATACGGGTTGCAGGCGCAGTCGGGAGACCTGAGTATCATCTGACCTTCTTTTCTGTTATCAAGCGGTATGCGGAGCAGCTGTGAAAAATCGCTGTGCGCCCAGGTTATATACTTGGAGCAGAATAC
>CANRLY010000108.1 GCA_947631585.1 uncultured Clostridia bacterium | reverse complement strand
TGCTGTAAATCCGAACAGCAATAGCTATACCGGAGTGCCTATATCTAATCCGGCTTCCACCAGTCCGCAGGCTTATCCGTCGGCTATGATAGTTGAGGGCGGACTTACAGAACCGGATTCAGAGGGTCACTACAGAGGATTCCAGCTGGAACTGAGAAAACAGCAGTGGAACGGTTCGTATTATTACACTGATTACTACAGCGGAGAGACCTATCCTATGGATATGGTAATTACTTACTATACCAAGGTGAAGATGGTAAAAGATGCTTCGGGCAATTATATTCTTGATCCGGAGATACTTGCTAACGGTGGGTATAACTTCCTTAATACTGCTTTTGTGAAAACTGATATAGACGGCAAGACCAAGTACTTCGATTCCGGCTTTACCCTTGAATACCCCAACACTCCCACGCCTGATACGTTCAGCAACATCAGCAAGTACGCTGTTGACAATCTTACTGTAGGCGAAGAAAAGTTTGAAATGACTTCTGCGGCTGACGGCAAAGTCGGCTGGGGAATTTCCATTCCGCTCAAAGGTGTAAAAGACGGAGACAAGTTCTCAATAACCGATACTCTCCCCGATGGGCTGACGTTCGATAAAGCTTCTCTCATGACCATATATACTTCAAGTTCGCCCAGCAAGAATATGACCGTCAGTGGAACGGTCGCCGACAGAACTGTCAGCGGCATTGGCGTAACCACCAGCGGCAGCGATGTTATCTTCACTCTGACTGCAACTCAGGATATGATAGACAAGGCAAGCGGCCTTGGCGCAAAGTATATTTCGATCATATTCTCTACCAGCTATGACAAAAGCAAACTGATACAGGAAAACTCAACTGAGAAGAGCGTTTCCTTTAAAAACACTGCCACTGCTGTTTATAACGATAAGAAGCTGTCCTCCAGGAACGCTTCGCAGTCGGTAGATGTTCCGCAGGTGGCTTCCAAGAGCGTTTTAGTGGACGAGGAACACGCAAAAACTTACAACGAGATTATCGCAGCATACACTCTGGATATAAATATCGGCGGCAATGACCTGATAACCGGTCAGGACAGACTTACCGTCACAGATACTATGCCGGCTTCTTTCAGATTCCATGAGGACACGCTGAAAGTAGTTGACGCAGACGGAAATGACTTTACCAATTACACCTATGCCCTGGAGGACAATGTGCTTACCTTTGACCTGCCTGACAGCAAGCAACTCCAGATAAAATATGAAGTTCAGGTAGACGTGGACGTTATCGGCGACCCGCTGTGGTACATCGGCGAAAAGACTACAAATAAATTCGAGATAACCGGCATGGATCTTAAATCTACCGAAAACCGTGTCGATCTTACCAACTTCTCAGGTATGATAAAAGCGTGGGTATACAGCACCAACGGCAATATCACCATTTCCAAGTACACGATAGACCAGCTCACCGGCGGCAAAAAACCGCTTCCCGGCGCAAAGTTTGATTTGTACAGCGTTTATGACAACGTGGGAAATGTTTACGGCGAGGGCGATGACGGCTACCTTATCAGGTCGGATATCGTTATTCCGGAAAACGGTAAAATATTCATTGACGAACTGCCCCTTGACAGGGTATATAAGCTGGTGGAGACGGAAGCTCCTGCCGGATATGTCATGGGCGATGTGAACGAGTACTACTTCGTGCTTGAAACTCAGTCGCAGATCAGGACTAAAGTTCAGGACCCCAGAAAGGTGCTGGCTGATTACGAAAACGATCCTGTTCCGGAAAACGCTCCCAAGGATTACGAAAAGCTGAAAGAACTGGTCGCTGCTATGGAAAAGGCAAAAGCTCCGGCTGTTCTGAAAAATTATAAGGAAAAAGACGAAGTGATGGAGATCGCTAACTATCAGTCTTTAGACCTGACCGTCACTAAGAACTGGGACGACGCAGGACTGGAAAGCTTCAGACCTGATACCATCACTATCGACCTCTACAGGATAAGGAAAGCAGACTACGACAAGGGTTCTGCTGATTGGGAGAAGCTCAGCGACAAGTCAGTCAAGCTGGAAGTTCCCAAGAATACCAATGTTCAGAAGTATACTTTTGAAGATCTGCCTGCCTGCGACAACGAGGGAAATGCGTACTATTACAAAGCGCAGGACGAGGCAACAGGATATAAAGTTTCCGCAGCGCCTGAGTTTGTGGAAAATGACAACGGCAAGGCGGCTATTGAGCTTACCAACAAGATCGAGACTGTTGACCTGTCGGCTGTCAAGACCTGGGTGGAAAGCAGCGACTTTACCGAGGACTTCTTTGAAACTTACCGTCCTGACAGTATCGAGATACAGCTTTACGCAGGAACTAAGCTCATAGATGCTGATGTCTACAAGGACAATATGTCCTGGACAAAAAAAAATAATGTATGGACTGTCAGCATAAAAGGACTTCCTAAGTTTGTGGACGGCAAAGAAGCGGTTTATTCCATAACTGAAACTCCTGTGGAAGGATATACGCCTGTTTATGGCGACCTGACCATCACCAACACATTTGACAAGTACGTTTCCAAGACGTATACGAAAGAATGGTCCGACCAGGGCAATATCTACAAGACCCGTCCTGATTCCATAACTATTGTAGTTACGGAAACTGTTACCGGCGCTTCTGAAGAGTATACTCTTGACAGCAAAAATGTAACAGTTACAGGCAGCGGCAACACATGGACTTATAAGATAGATAAGCTTCCGGCTAAAGTCAAGAACAGCGCCGGCAAAATAGTTGACGCAGTTTATACTGTTTCTGAAAAGCCGGTAGTCGGCTACAAGACGGAAATTGTCGGCGATAAGATCACAAATACTCTTGAGACCACCGATATCACCATAACCAAAAACTGGGAGAAAGATACTCTGGTCAAGAGCACATACAGACCTGAGTCTATTCTGGTGACTGTCTTTGCGGACGGAACTGAATTTGAGACTTATGAGATAAAGCCGGCTGATAAACTTGCCGATGAGTGGAAGCTTACAGTCGAAGATCTGCCGAAATTCAACTCAAAGGGCGATGAGATCGTATATACCGTCAAGGAAAACGCAGTAAACGGCTACTCCAAGACGGAAAGCGGTCTTACCATCAAGAACACTCTCGACCTTGTTTCTCTGCATGGAACGAAGAAATGGGTCGGCGATGAGGACGCCAAGGGAAATGTCAGACCTGCATCTGTAAATATCCTGCTTTATGCTGACAACAGGGAGTATGACAGCTCCAAGTATGAGGTGAAGTGGGATTACGACCAGGATAACGCCGAGTGGAACTTCGAGATAAACGATCTTCCCAAATACAGCGCTGATAATGTTGCGATAAACTACACCGTCAAGGAAACAGACGTTGCCTACGGCTACAGTGATTCCTATGAATTTGGCAAAGACGGCGACGATTTCACTGCGGTAGTAACGAATACTTACAACACGCCTATAACCGAATTTATAGGCACAAAGACCTGGATCGGCGATGAAGCATACCCGGAAGCACGTCCTGCTGAGATAACGGTAGTCCTTTACGCAAACGGCGCACCTGCTGCCGACGACGTATACTTCGACGGCGTTGTCACCGAAATTCAGGTTGCCGGAAGCGGAGACCAGTGGACTTACAAGTTTGCAGACCTGCCTGAGCTTTACAAAGACGGTACTGTCATTAATTATACCGTTGAGGAAAAGGCAGAACCTTTGGGATATGCGGCGCAGAGTTACGGAAAAGACCTTATCAATACTTTTACGATGGATAAGATAGATGTTTCCGGAACAAAGACCTGGGTACAAGACAACACTGTTATCAGACCCGAAGCCATTACCCTGACGCTGCTTGAGGACGGCGTTCCTACTGAACTGGAGCCTGTATGGGTGAAAGACGGCGATGTTTGGAACTATACTTTCACCGACCTTGAAAAGTATGAATATTCCAAAGATGATGACGGTATCGTGACCAGAAGAGAAAAGGTCTACACCGTAGAGGAGACCGTTCCCGATATGTATGAAGCGGAATATTCCGGCTATGATATCACAAACACAAGGATACAGCAGGTGGAGATCGTCAAGATCGCTGCCGACACCGGCGAAATACTTCCCGGAGCAACTCTGAGAGTTACCAAGGACGGCGAACTGATAGACGAATGGGTGACCGACGAAGAGCCTTATGTTATTACCGGACTCGCTGCCGGCGAAACATATACGCTTACTGAGGTGGACGCTCCCGACGGATATGTGAACGCAGAGCCGGTAGACTTTGTGGTAAGCGATACCGGAGACGTGGTGAGAGTTGAAATGACCGACCAGCAGACCTCGGCTGTTTTCGCTAAGAAAGACGAGGCGGGAAATAGTCTGGCTGATGCGCTGCTGGCTGTTTACGATGAGGAAGGAAACGAACTTGAAAGATGGTTCACCGACGGCACAGACCATGAGATAAAAGGTCTTGTTACCGGCAAGACCTACACTCTCAAAGAGTTGGCAGCTCCTGACGGTTATGTTGCTGCTGATGATATTACCTTTACTGCCGAAGATGAAACATCTGTTGAAATGATCGACGTTATCACAAAGACCTTTGTTTCCAAGAAGTCAAATGCTGACGATAAATACCTTGCAGGTGCGCAGCTTGCTGTGTATGATAAGGACGGAAACGAGATCGACAAGTGGGTCACCGATGACACGGTGCATGAGATAGATGGTCTGAAGCTGGGCGAAACTTACGTTCTTAAAGAGCTTTCTGCTCCTGACGGATATGTAGTTGCCGATGACGTGGAGTTCACGGTAAGCGAGGCTGAGACCAATGTTGAAATGCTGGATATGATAACTGTCACCAGGGTCTATAAATTTGACGCTGAGACCGGCGATCCGCTTTCCGGAGCAAGCCTGGAACTCAGGGACAAGGACGGAAAGGTAATAGATTCGTGGGTATCTGACGGTTCAGCCCACATGGTAACAGGTCTGAAGGTAGGCGAGGAATACACCCTCGTTGAAACTTCTGCTCCTGATGGATATGAGATAGCTGACGAGATCAAATTCACCATAGAGGGGCTTGTTACAGAAGTAAATATGCTTGACAAAGCGGTAACTTCTGACAAGACCGACACCGACAGCAACAGTACCGAAACGGATAAGACTGATTCTGAGGATAAGGAGCAGCAGGACACCACCCCGAATACAGGTGCGATGTCAGGCTCTGCCGCAGCAGCTGTTCTGTTGGCTGTAAGCGGTATGGTGATTGCCTCTAAGAAGCGCAGAGAACGCTAAGCGAAGTTTCCACATAAAAATAACAGAGAGTCTGTGGGTGCAGGCTCTCTGTTTTGTGCTTGTTAATTATTAAATAGTATAAAAGCCGACTTCTGCTGATCCTGTTAAGGCGCAGTGCCGGCTTTTTTATTCAAATCACAGATCTTTCATGTCGGTCAATTTTACTTTGAAAGTTCCGTCGTTCAGGGATATTTCACAAGGCTTTGACTTGCTGTCAAAAATAACTGTAAAATCCGCTCCCTCAACTATTCCGGCAGCTTTGAGTTTGTCGTCTGACCTGCTGAATCTCACCGAACTGTCATAGCTGACGGCTTCCAGAGTGTTGCTTATCAGCCCTGAGAACGCCGCCGGAGGAAGTTCCATTCTGTCGTGAGCCATTTCCATTCCCATGTAATCGACCTTACATTCTTCGCCTTTCAGCGTGACAGTCATTCCGGCGATCTCGTCAGGTGCGCTGTAGGTGAGCTTCCAGACCCCGTGTACAGTCTGGATATCAGCTTTGTAATCCGAACCGTTGGCAGTTATCTCCGCTTTAAAAGAGTAATCCTGCGCCAGTTCGGGCTTGTCTGCCGACTTATCACCGCAGGCGGAAAGTGTTATCGCCGCTCCGGCAAGCAGGGCGGCAAGAGCTTTTTTAAAGACCATAATATTCCCTCATATGTCCAGTTTTTTGAACACATAAGGCAGAGACCCAACAATATCCGAACCTGATATGCTGCGGCAGGAAGCGTTCTCGGAAAGGGTTTCCGCAGCTTTTCCCAGTACCACCGCCGCCGCAGCGGCAGCGTAAAGCGGAGCAGTCCTCTGTGCGGCGAAAGAAGCGGTTATCCCTGCCAGAATGTCGCCGCTGCCGCCTTTGGAAAGAGCGGTGTTCCCGAACCGTGAGATGAAAAGTTCCTTGCCGTCAGTGATAAAGCTGTCAGCCCCTTTGGCGGAAAGTATCGCACCGGTCTTGCGTGCAAATCCCACCGCAAGCTCCAGACGCTTTTCAGCCGCTTCGCCAACGCTCACCGAACACAGCCGTGCCAGTTCGCCGGGGTGCGGAGTTAAAATTACCTGTGCCTTTGCGTTCATTAGTATATCTATATTCCCGCAAATTGAATTTATTCCGTCCGCATCTATGACCATTGGTATACGGCAGTTTTTTATAAGCGCAGCCATGAATTTTTCGGTCTCTGAGGAATGTCCCATTCCGCAGCCTGCCAGCAGCGCAGTGGAGTTTTCCGCCCTGGCAAGAACAGTCTCCGCAGCCTTGTCAGGGTCGCTCATGTCGGTCTTGCAGTA
>CANRLY010000107.1 GCA_947631585.1 uncultured Clostridia bacterium | reverse complement strand
GCGATTTTGACAGAATAAAGAAAGAATTTCCGCAGGGAAAGATCTTGCAGACTTCCCGTGGATATGCGGTGCGCATAGCTTCCGATACCGTTCCGGACGGGTTTGAAACAGCAGACGACCCATCGCTGGAGGACGTGTATATGTACCATTTTGAATAATGGCAGGAAATTAATAGAAAAATCAAAAGGGATACTAAGCGTATCCCTTTATTTATGCCAAATATAAAAGAAAAGCGCTGTTCAGAGCGCTTTTTTTGTGCAAAATTACCACAAATTTTTCCGAAAGTTACTCCATTTAAGAAAAACTTATCAAAACTCACGCAAAACCGCAGTTTTTAAGCTTGTTGAAATTTTTCTTTCGGCAAGCAAGATCTCTCATGAAACAATTTGTTCATATTTGCCATAGGGTCAAGACTGAGCTTTTCAGGTGGCGAAAAGCATTAAAACGCTGATGTTTATTGAAATAATTTTACAAAAGATTCAAATATATAAACAAAAGTAATGCTATTTTTAAAACATCTTGGAAAAAAAGATTTTTTTATTGACACCGCAAAATTTAAGTGCTATAATTAATTGTGTTATTGGCGATGCATCTGTCGTTTGTTGGCGATGGGTGGGCCTTTGCGACTTATAGTTTTTCTTAAATGGAGTAACTTTCGGAAAAAATCGGCTTGCACATCTGGGGGTGGTACGGTGAGCGTGGAGCTTTTCAAACACAATGAGACAGCATACAGATCGGCAGTGAAAATGCTGTCCGAAGCGGGAAAGGCCGCCGTTATTCACCCTACCGGCACCGGAAAATCTTTTATCGGGTTCAAGCTTTGTGAGGATAATTCGGATAAAAAGGTGCTGTGGCTCTCGCCGAGTGAGTACATTTTCAAAACACAGCTTGAAAATCTGAAAAAAACAGGTGCGGAAATTCCGGAAAATGTAACTTTTCTGACCTACGCAAAGCTCATGCTGATGAGCGATGAACAGATCGGCGAATTGAAGCCGGAAATGGCAGTGTTCGATGAGTACCACAGAGCCGGAGCAGCCTGCTGGCAGAACGGCGTGGAACGGCTGATGAGGGCTTTCCCGAATATGCCGATACTGGGGCTTTCTGCCACAAATATCAGATATCTTGACAACCAGCGTGACATGGCGCAGGAACTTTTCGGCGGAAATATCGCAAGCGAAATGTCTCTTGGAGAAGCGATAGCCAGGGGAATGCTTGCGCCTCCAAAATATGTATGCACAGTGTATAGTTTCAGAAAAGACCTGGAACGTTATGAAAAGCGCATTGCCGCTTCAAAAAGCAAAAAAGTCCGTGATGCCGCAGGAAAGTACCTTAAAGCTCTCAGGAGAGCGCTGGAAAAAGCTGACGGACTGGACGTTGTGTTCCACAAAAACATGACCGACAGAACGGGAAAGTATATCGTTTTTTGCGCAAATAAAGAGCATATGGACGAAATGATCTCGCACGTTCCTGAATGGTTCGCAAAGGTGGACGACAGCCCGAGAGTATACTCGGTGTATTCAAGCGACCCGGAAGCAAGCGTATCATTCAGAAGCTTTAAAGAGGACAAAACGGACGATCACCTGAGACTGCTGTTCTGCATAGACGCACTTAACGAGGGCATACACGTTGATGATATTTCAGGAGTTATCCTGCTCAGACCCACGGTCTCTCCTATCGTTTACAAGCAGCAGATAGGCAGAGCGCTCAGCGCAGGGAAAGCGAAAGAGCCTGTCATTTTCGACATCGTAAACAACATCTCAGGGCTGTACAGCATTTCCTCCGTTCAGGAAGAAATGTGGGAAACGGTCAGGTTCTATCAGTATCTTGGCAAGGGCGAAGATATCGTCAATGAGAACTTCAAGGTCATCGACGACCTGAAAGACTGCAAGCGTATTTTTGATGACCTGGAAAACGTGCTTTCAGCTTCGTGGGAATTTATGTTTGAAGAAGCAAAGGCGTACAGCAGGGAGTTTGGGGACTTGCTGCCCGACCAGAAATATGTGACCGCAAGCGGCGCAAGACTGGGTCAGTGGCTTGTCACACAGCGGATAAATTACCGCAATGGCACAGGGATAAGCAAAAAGAGAATAGAAAAGCTGGAGTCTATCGGCATGGACTGGAGAACGCTCCACGAGAGGCAGTGGGACGAGGGCTTTGCGCTGGCAAAGGTATATTCCGAGAAACACGGCAGCCTCGACCCGGACAGAATGACATATCCCAAGCTTGCTAACTGGCTTATGCACCAGCGTCAGAAATACCGTGAGGGAAAACTTGCGGACGAGCAGTTCGAGAGCCTGGATAAGATAGGAATGGTTTGGGAAGCAAACGACAGCTGGGAGGAGAAATTCCGGCTTGCAAAAGAGTACAGCCGACAGCACGGAGACCTGGATATCCCTGCCGGACACGTTGCACCGGACGGAACAGCTCTGGGCGCATGGTATCGGGGAGTAAAAAGGCAGTACAAAAGCGGAACTCTCTCAGAAGAACGGATAAAAAGGCTGGAGGAGATCGGGGCTGACTGGACTTCAGCTTCTGAACGCAGCTGGGCGCAGTATTATCAGCTGGCAAGAGCCTACTACGAAGAACACAAAGACCTTAACGTAAACGCACGCTTTGCGACTGCCGACGGAGTCAGGCTGGGCGTTTGGATATCAGGTCAGCGGTATGCTTACAAAAAAGGAAAACTTACCGCCGAACAGATAAGAATGTTGGAAGAGATAGGTATGTGCTGGCAGAGGACTGCCGGCAAGTGGGAGGAGGCTTACGAGCTTGCGGCGGAATATGCGGACAAGCACGGCAGACTCGACCCTCCTGCGGCTTACACCACCGACAGCGGATTTTCACTGGGCGCATGGACAGCCAGTCAGCGGAGAAAATACGCTGACGAAAAGCTGAGACCTGTTCAGATAAAACGTCTGGAAGCGCTGGGCATTTCCTGGGATATTTCTGAGGACCAATGGCAAAGCGGCATTGAACATTCTTTAAAGTATTTGGAACAAAACGGCAGTCTGGACGTTCCGACCGGTCATGTCTGTCCGGACGGCTTCAGGCTGGGCGCATGGATAGCCAACCAAAGGACGAAATACAAGTCGGGGAAGATGCCGGCAGCTCAGGCGGAACAGCTGGAAAAGCTGGGTATGAAATGGTACAGGCAGAAAGACCGCTGGCAGACAGGTTTTGACCACGCAGCGGAATACTTCCACGAAAAAGGCGACCTGAAAGTTTCGCAGGACTATGTATGCGAGGACGGATATCTTCTGAGCAGCTGGATAGCTTCCCAGAGAAAAGCTTACCGCAGCGGCAGGCTGACTGATGAGCGCAAAAGCCTGCTGGATTCGCTGGGAATGATCTGGGACCGCAACAGCGACAGGTGGAACTGCGGTTACAGTTACGCAAGAACATATCTTATGGACGGCGGCAGATTGCCGATACCCCAGAAGTTTGTGACAAAAGACGGCTACCCCTTAGGGGAATGGGTATATTCCCAGCAAAGGCGGTATCGTTCCGGCAGGCTTGAAACGGAGAAAGTCCGCAGGCTTGCGGAGATAGGGGTAAGGTTCGACTGAGAGCTGTGAGAATTTATTTTGGGAGTGAACAAGATGGCGGAGCTTGAAACCGTTGACATAGATGTGCAGCCTGAAAAGACCGAAGCTGAGTCGCATAAAAAAACAGTGTTTTTATGTTTTAAGAGAGCATTTGACATAGTTTCTTCATTAATCGCAAGTGTTATTTTGCTTGTTCCTATAACAGTTGTGGCAATTTTGATAATGATAAAAGATCCGGGTTGTCCTTTTTACATACAAGAACGAATGGGCAAAGGCGGTAAGCCACTTAAAATTCTTAAGTTCAGAACAATGCGCAAGGGTGCAGACAAGTTGGAGAATATGCTGTCACCTGAGCAGTTGGAGGAGTACAAGCGAGAGTACAAACTTAACGACGACCCACGCCTAATCGGCTATAAGAGACCCGGCGACGGGAGCAAGTGTTTCGGCGCACGGCTGCGGCAGCTTTCAATAGATGAGCTTCCGCAGATACCATATAATATACTTCTGAAAGGGGATATGTCGGTAGTAGGTCCAAGACCGATATTGAGAGAAGAACTTGAAAAATATTATTCTCTCAAGGAACAGCAGATCCTTTTATCGGTAAAACCTGGACTGACGGGCTACTGGCAAGCATATGCAAGAAATGGTGCAAAATACCAAATCGGGGGGGGGTCAGCGACAGAGTATGGAGCTGTACTATGTGAGCAAAATGACACCTCTGTTGGATATAAAGATAATAATCAAGACGATAAGTGCAGTATTGCAGCGCAAAGGTGCGAAATAAATGAACAGCCAAAGCCGGTATATGAATTTTTCAAAAGGATTTTTGATATTGTGGTGGCTTTGGTTTGCTTGACGGTCGGGCTTCCGGTATACATAATTATTGCCGTTGCAATTATGATAGATGATTTTGGAAATCCGTTTTTCGTTCAAGAAAGAATTGGTTACAAAGGAAAGCCGTTTTTAATGGTGAAATTTCGCACGATGTTTGTACATTCTGAGGATATGAAAAAAGATCTTATGGAGCAAAACGAGTATGAGAGCGTACATTTTAAGATAAAAAACGATCCCAGAATAACTCATGTGGGAAAGTTTTTGCGGAAAACTTCGTTAGATGAAATAACGCAGGCTGTCAATTTGCTGACCGGTTCTATGTCTGTTATAGGACCTCGTGCGTTTGTCAAGTCCGAGCAGGAGCAGTTACCGAATGACAGGCTTTGCGTGAAACCGGGACTTTCCTGTTACTGGCAGATAGCCGACACGGCTAACATGACGTATGACGAGCAGTTGGAGCTGGATTACAAATACATACGAGAGCGTGGTTTCGCAACTGACCTGAAGATAATTTTTAAGACTATAGCAACAATAGTTAAAGGGAAAAATTGCTGAGATGAGGTGGAAATTTGGAAACGATTCGCGTAGCTCAGATAGTTGGTAAAATGATGCATGGCGGCGTTGAATCGGTCGTTATGAATTACTATAGTCACATTGATCGAAGCAAAGTGCAGTTTGATTTTATTGTCGATGAGGACTCTACACATATTCCGCATGATGAGGTAGAGAGTTTGGGTGGCAGGATATTTATTGTTCCACCCTATCAAAAGTTAAATAAATACATACCTGCGCTTATAAAATTATTCAAAGAAAACAAGTACAAAATTGCACATTCACATATAAATACGCTCAGCGTTTTTCCGCTTTTTGCCGCAAAATGCGCAGACGTTCCTATTCGGATAGCGCACAATCATTCAACTGCGGCGCCGGGCGAATGGAAGAAGAATATTTTAAAATATACACTTCGCCCATTTGCAAAAGTTTTTGCTACACATTATGCGGCGTGTTCAAAATATGCAGCTGAATGGCTGTTCGGCAAAAAAATAGTCGCACAGGGAAAAGTGAAAATTTTCAATAACGCTATCGACCTTGACAAATTTAAATTTGACGAGAATGTACGAAATGAAGTCCGCAAAGAGCTTGGAATTGAAGATAAATTTGTAATTGGTCATGTGGGAAGGTTTTGTTACCAAAAAAATCAGGATTTTTTGATAGATGTTTTTGCGGAAGTGTATAAGCGAAACCCTGATGCGGTTTTGCTTTTAATAGGCGACGGACCTGATAGAGAGCGAATTGAGCAGAAAGTTAATGATATGAGGCTGAATAATGTTAAGTTTTTGGGCAACAGAAATGATGTCCACAGACTTTATAACGCTATGGATGTGTTTGTGTTGCCATCGAGATATGAAGGTCTAGGAATGGTAGTCGTAGAAGCACAAATGTGTAGTGTAAAAGCAATTATTTCTCAAGCTGTACCGAAAGAGGCTATTATATCCTCAAATACCGAGAAGTTATTCTTATCTGACGGAATAAATGTATGGTCAGAAAGAATTATTTCTGCTGAAAAGCGGGATAGGTATTCAGTTTATTCTGAAATATACGATATTTCCATTCAGGCGGATAAATTAGTATCGTTTTATGGAGGACTATTTAATAAGCTATTATAAAAAGGAAAATTTCTTGAATATAGAAACTCATATAATATTTCTAGGCAACAGAAATGATATTTACACGCTTATATATAATGCTATGTATTTGTGAGGGATTGCTCACCGTTGGTGTTGAAGCACAGGCGAATGGGCTGTCGTGCATACTGTCGGATCAAATGATAAGAGAAACAAAAATGACAGAGAATATGGAGTTTTGAGCAGTGATGATGTGGAAAGATGGGCGGCAGATATTATTAATAAAGGTTTGAAAAAAGAAATAACAAAATGCTTAAAAGCTGACTGAAAAAGGATTTTCTATGGAACGTCAATCAGATAAATTGTACTTATATTATATAAAATTGAAAAAGAAATACTTCTTGTTCACCTCATCTATGAATGACCACATATTTAAATATAAGTAGAAATCACAAGAACACCAAGTGGAAATTTTATGATATGCGATCAGTAATAATGAAGTGAATTAAACTATTGAACGGATAGGGTGATTTATTTTGCGACATGTAAATAATGTGGTGATTGTGTGTGACCACGCTTATATAAATGGGGGTGCAACAAAGGTTGCTGTGA
>CANRLY010000106.1 GCA_947631585.1 uncultured Clostridia bacterium | reverse complement strand
AGAAACGCAAAGGATATCGCCATGAAATTTACATCATCAAAACTTTATTATCTTCTGCTGGGAGCTGTCACAGGCGCAGCAAACGGGCTTTTCGGCTCAGGCGGCGGAATGATCGCCGTGCCGATGCTCGAAAAAGCCGATATCCCGGCAAAAAATTCCCACGCCACCGCCATTGCCATCACATTGCCCCTCAGCGTCATAAGCGGTCTTATTTACCTGCGCAAAGGCGGGCTTGACCCTGTTCAGGCGGCAAAATTCATTCCCCTTGGACTGTTAGGCGCAGCTATCGGCGCAAAGCTTTTAAAAAAGCTTGCCAACAAAGTCCTGATAAAGATATTCTCACTGGTCATGATAATTGCCGGCATACGGCTGTTTTTCAGATAAGGAGCGGCATATGGGCATTGCAGCAACAGCGCTGGTCTCGCTTTTTTCAGGGATAATGGCTTCCATGGGGCTTGGCGGCGGAATGATACTGATAATATACCTGACGGTCTTTACCGACATACCCCAGCTTCAGGCGCAGGGGATAAACCTTGTGTTTTTCATACCGATAGCCGTGATATCCCTGATATTTCACACAAAAAACCGCCTTGTCCACTGGAAAACTGCCCTTCTTGCCATAGCGGCAGGAAGCGTCTGCGCAGCGGCGGCAGCATGGTTTGCATCAGGTTTCAGCCAGACCTTTTTAAGAAAACTGTTCGCAGGATTTCTTGTGCTTATGGGCATAAAGGAATTTTTTGCCAAAAATCAAAGCTCCGGTCAATAGACCAGGGAGCTTTTCATTTTGCCCCAGCATTACTTACTGCTGTGACTGTTCACGGCTTTTGCGTTTTCTTCTGAACTCAAGATACGCCTCAAGAATGACCGTTGCAGCCACTGTGTCTATAACTTTCTTGCGTTTTTTACCACGCACGTCCGTTTCGTTAAGTATTCCTGCGGCGGTAACAGTAGTAGAACGCTCGTCCCACATATTCACCGGGATATCGGTCGCCTGGTTAAGCGCATTTGCAAACAGCTCCGACTTCTGCGCCCTTGGCCCTTTAGAACCGTTCATGTTGAGCGGCAACCCCACTACTATCTCCCCGACTTCGTACTGCTGCGCCATGTAAGCCACTTTTTCCACCAGCCTGTCGAAGTCTTTCTCCTCGATAGTTCCCACAGGTGACGCCAGAAATTCCGTCCTGTCGCAGACTGCTATCCCTGTCCTTGCATCGCCGTAATCGACTGCCATTATCTTCATATTCTTCTCCGCTTCCTACCATGGTCTGACTGTTCCGACTATCTCGGAAATATTCTTAACGCCGTTTTCATTACACCAGCGGTCAAGACCGTCTATTATCTTCAGCGGAGCAAAAGGATCGGCAAACAGAGCCGCTCCCACCTGTATGCAGGAAGCCCCAGCCATCATCATCTCAACTGCGTCCTCAGCCGTGGCTATACCGCCCATTCCGCAGACGGGTATGCTTACCGCATTGGCAGTCTGCCAGACCATTCTCACAGCTATGGGGAACACCGCCGGCCCTGAAAGTCCGCCCACGTTGTTTTTAAGCACAGGACGTCTTGTTTTGATATCAATTCGCATACCAAGCAGCGTATTTATAAGGGAAACTGCGTCTGCGCCCTCGGCTTCCACCGCTTTGGCGATATCGGTTATGCTGGTGACATTAGGGGAAAGCTTCACCATCAGCGGTTTAGAAGTCGCCCCCCTGACCGCCCTTGTCACCTCGGCAGCGGAATTGCAGTTTGTGCCGAATGCTGCGCCTCCCTGCTTCACGTTGGGGCAGGAGATGTTCAGTTCTATCATATCCACGTCAGAACCGTCTATCAGCTCCGCAAGCTGACGGCACTCCTCCACCGTTGCGCCGGCGATATTTGCAATGACCGCCAAGTCCTTGCTTTTCAGGTTTGGCAGTTCGTACTCCAGAAACTTCTTAGCTCCGCCGTTCTGAAGCCCGACAGAATTAAGCATACCGGCAGGGGTCTCAGCGATCCTGGGAGGAGGGTTGCCGGCTTTCGGCGCAAGGGTAGTTCCCTTTACAGAAATTCCCCCCAATCTGGATATGGAATAAAACTGGTCGTATTCCCTGCCGTACCCGAAAGTACCGCTTGCGGGAATGACCGGATTTTTCATGGAAACTCCGGCGAAAACAACGCTCAGGTCAGCCATCAGAACATCACCTCCTCAGCAGGAAATACAGGTCCGTCTTTGCAGACGTGGGCGAAATACTCTTCCCCGTTTTTAACTGCTTTGCAGGCGCACACAAGACAAGCACCCACTCCGCAGCCCATTCTTTCTTCCAGAGACACCTGACAGCTTATGCCGTTTTCCTTTGCCATAGAAGCCACCGCCCTGAGCATGACGTCAGGACCGCAGGCGTAGATAACGTCCGGCTTTTCGGTCTCCAGCAGCTCTTTCAGCGCATCGGTGACAAATCCCTTTCTGCCGGCAGTGCCGTCGTCCGTGCAAAGGATAGTTCTGTTGCCCTGAGCTTTCAGGTCGTCCTGCAATATCACCGCAGAAGCCGACCGGAATCCGCATATCACAGTGGCGTCTGCGCCGTATTCAGCCGCAACTGCCAGCATGGGAGGAGTTCCTATGCCTCCGCCCACACAAACGGCTTTTTTCCCGGGAAATACCTTGAATCCGTTTCCCAGAGGGGCGATCATGTCGATAAGTTCCCCCTTGTTCAGCTGAGAGATCTTGTCAGTTCCGTTCCCCCTGACCTCAAAGACGATACGCAGAGTCCCCCTGACCTTATCTACAGCGCAGACTGAGATAGGTCTGCGCAGGAAAAAGCCGTCTGCGGAAATATGGACGAACTGTCCGCACTCTGTCTGTACAGCTATCTCAGGGCAGTATATCTCCATATCATATATCCCTTTGGCGATGGCTTTTTTGGAAATTATCTGGTACTTCCCTTGTTTATACATTTCTATCAATCCTTTATAAAATCATTCGAGAGCTATCTTAGGCAGATAAGAGATTATATCCTCTTTCATTCTGATGACCTCTCGTCTGGCGGCTTTGGCAAAGTCTTTCTCGTCGCACTCTTCCTTTTTATAAGCGCACATCACCGCTCTGGAAGAATTTACTATTGCGCCCAGACCGTTCTGGTCAAATCCTTTGGAAACGCCCTCTGCTCCTCCGCCCTGCGCCCCATATCCGGGTATCAGGAAGAAAGTGGAAGGCAGCGCCTTTCGCATTTCAGCCAGCTGTTCGGGGTAAGTTGCGCCGACCACTGCGCCCACAGAGGAATACCCATACTTGCCCATAGCCTCTAAGCCCCATTTTTCGCACATTTCGCCTACAGTTGCGTAGACGGTCTTATCGCCGATAAGCTTATCCTGGAGTTCGCCGCTGGACTTATTAGAGGTCTTTACCAAAACGAAGATACCCTTATCGTAAGTCCTGCACTGTTCCAGAAGCGGAGAGATGCCGTCAGTTCCCAGGTAGCCGTTGACTGTGAGAGCGTCCGCCCCGAAAGCCTCAGCGACTTCGCCGTCCAGATCGGTAACTCCCAGGTGAGCCGCCGCATAAGCCTCCATAGTTGCGCCGATATCGTTCCTTTTGCCGTCGGTGATAACGAACATTCCCTTAGACTTTGCATATGCGATAGTCTTAGCCAGCGTTCTGACGCCCTCCCAGCCGTACATCTCATAGTACGCCGCCTGGGGCTTTATCGCCGGGACGATATCGTATATCTCGTCAATTATCTTCTTGTTGAAAGTATAGATCGCCCTGGCTGCGCCCTCGAAAGTCCTGCCGTACTTGGCGAACTTCTTTTCCTTGATATACTGGGGAACATAGTCCAGTTTCGGGTCGAGACCTACCACCGTAGGGTTCTGGGTCTTGATTATCTTTTCGATAAGTCTGTCAAACGACATTTCGTCATCTCCTTATATTGTCAGAATTTTAAAAATCGTCAAAGTGAAAACACTATTTTTCCGTCCGATATGGTGTAAACAACCTTGCCTTTGAGCTTTTCCCCTTTGAACACGCTGTTCACCGACTTTGAATGAAGCTCGCCCGGTATAACTTCCCACTCAAGTTCAGGGTCGAACACAGTCAGGTCGGCAGGCTGTCCCACCGCCAGTTTTATCGGTTCAAGGCCCATGACTTTTCTTGGGTTCGAGGACATGAGCCTGCTGATATGACTGAGGGAACATTTTCCCGTATGGTAAAGTCCGGTGAGCGTTGCCGCCAGCGAAGTTTCCAGCCCGACCACTCCGTTTGGCGCAGTGAAAAAGTCCGCCTTTTCCTCAGCCGTATGGGGAGCGTGGTCTGTCACTATGCAGTCAATAGTGCCGTCCAGCACCGCCTCTTCCACCGCCGCTCTGTCCCGTTCTGTCCTGAGAGGCGGATTCATTCTGTAGTCGGCGTCCATGGAAAGCAGTTTCTCATGGGTATAGGTAAAATAGTGCGGACAGGTCTCGCAGGTGACGTTCACTCCGTCTTTTTTGGCGGCACGAATGATATTCACAGAGCCTTCCGTAGAAACGTGAGCGATATGGATATGCGCCGAACAGGACATTGTCAGAGCTATCTCCCTTGCGGTAACGCAGTCCTCGCTTGCCCTGTCCATGCCCTTTGCGCCCAGCTTTTCTGCGATCTCGCCTTTATTCATTATACCGCCGTTGATTATGCTGAGATCCTCGCAGTGGGAAATGACCGTCAGTCCGTTTGAAACTGAAAGCTGGAGCGCACGAAGCATCAGTCCGGCGTTTTCCACCGGTTTTCCGTCGTCGGACAAAGCGGCAGCTCCGGCTTGTTTGAGCTGATCATAGTCGCAAAGTTCCCTGCCGGACATACCCTTGGTTATACACGCCACAGGGTAGACTTTCACCCCGGTCGCCGCAGCCTTATCCAGGATATACCTGATAGTCTCCGGCGAATCGGCGGCAGGTCGGGTATTGGGCATACAGGCGACTGCCGTAAATCCCCCTGCCTTTGCAGCGGAAGTACCAGTGAGGATATCCTCTTTATGGGTAAAGCCGGGGTCTCTCAGGTGGACGTGCATATCCATCATTCCCGGAAAAGCCGCCAGTTTACCGGCGCAGTCAATAACTCTGCTGCCGCCGTCGGGGATACCCTTTTTCATATCGACGATCTTTCCGCCGTCAATGAGGATATCCGTTACTTCGTCCAGACCGGACTCTCCGTCCACCGCCCTGACGTTTTTTAAAAGCAGGCTCATCAGACACCTCCGATCACTTTACTTCAAGTATCGCTCCCCTGTTGCCGCTGGTGACAAGAGAAGCATATCTTCCCAGATATCCGGTAGTTATCTCAGGCTCTCTGGGAGTCCACTGAGCCTTTCTTGCGGCAAGTTCCTCATCGGAAACCTTTACATTTATCTTATAATTGGGAATATCTATTTCGATGATATCGCCGTCTTTGACCAGCGCAATAGGTCCGCCCACAGCCGCTTCGGGAGAAACGTGTCCTATGGAAGCTCCTCTCGATGCGCCGCTGAACCGTCCGTCGGTGATAAGAGCTACCGACGAGCCAAGACCCATTCCTGCGATAGCGGAAGTGGGGTTGAGCATTTCCCTCATGCCGGGGCCGCCCTTTGGTCCTTCATATCTGATGACCACAACGTCTCCTGCAACTATCTTTCCGCCCTTTATCGCTTCGATGGCGTCCTCTTCGCAGTCAAAGACTCTTGCAGGGCCTTCGTGTTTAAGCATTTCAGGCGCAACGGCTGAACGCTTTACCACGCAGGTATCCGGAGCAAGGTTGCCCCTGAGAACAGCTATGCCGCCTGTTTCAGAATAAGGCTGGTCTATAGGTCTGATGATAGACGGGTCTTTATTCACGCAGCCGCTGATATTTTCGCCCAGGGTCTTGCCTGTGCAGGTAAGGCAGTCGGTATTGATAAGGTCTTTCTTCACAAGCTCATTTAGCACGGCATAGACTCCGCCCGCTTCGTTAAGATCCTCCATATATGTATTTCCGGCAGGAGCAAGGTGGCAGAGGTTAGGGGTGCGTTTGGATATCTCGTTTACGAAATCCAGGTCAAGTTCCACCTGACATTCATGAGCTATAGCAGGAAGATGCAGCATGGAATTAGTCGAGCAGCCAAGAGCCATATCCGCAGTAATTGCGTTGATAAACGCTTCTCTGGTCATTATATCCCTGGGTCTTATATTCTTCCTGTAAAGCTCCATCACCTGCATACCAGCCTGCTTTGCCAGTCTTATCCTCTGGGAATAAACGGCAGGGATAGTTCCGTTGCCTCTGAGACCCATTCCAAGCACCTCAGTCAGGCAGTTCATGGAGTTTGCGGTATACATTCCCGAACACGAGCCGCAGCTGGGGCAAGCCTTGTTTTCAAACTCTTCCACGTCCTCCAGAGTCATTGTTCCTGCCGCCTGTGCGCCCACAGCTTCAAACATACTGGAAAGAGAAGTTTTCTTGCCCTTGATATGTCCGGCAAGCATAGGTCCGCCTGAAACGAACACTGTGGGGACGTTCACCCTTGCGGCTGCCATGAGCAGTCCGGGGACGTTCTTATCGCAGTTTGGCACCATTACCAGCGCATCGAAGTGGTGAGCCAGCGCCATACACTCGGTAGAGTCGGCGATAAGGTCTCTTGTCACGAGGGAATACTTCATTCCCTTATGACCCATAGCGATACCGTCGCAGACAGCTATTGCCGGGAACAC
>CANRLY010000105.1 GCA_947631585.1 uncultured Clostridia bacterium | reverse complement strand
AGGAAATTCCTTGAAAACGGCGTAATGCTCTGCGGATTTCACTATGACGCCGCCGAAAACAGGATATCAGCACAGCCGATGTGCATTATCCCTGACGGCGAAAACGTTGTTATAAGACTGCTTTATTGACGGAGGTAACTTATGGATATATCAGCTATCACAGAACTTCGCAGACAGCTGCGTTCGGCGGCTATTGCCGGAGCAGATCTGGTCACGGAGAATTTCAGACTGAAAAGAGCGGTAGAAGCGTTTCACCGCTGAAAGATTCTTCCCCTGTTTTCGGAAAGATATATGAGCTTTCAAGCAAACTTGTTTCGGGAAACTGCGAGGACACGTCAGGAACTCTGCTAGATGCGCTGTCGCTGACAGATTCGGTAATGACGACCCTTGCGGCGGTCGATGTTGAGGGTGAAGCCGAAAGACTTCCTGCCGCAGAGTTTAAAGCAAAAATATTAAATGCGCCTTATTCAAGACTTTCAGAACTGATAAACGCTCTTACAGGCTCAGGCGGCGGACAATACAACATTGTCAGCAGTGCAAAGGAGAAAAAGTCGGAGCTTTTTGAGGATTATCGGGTAAAGCCTGCGCTGGTGAACTGCCTGGGAGCGTCTTATTCGGAGCTTGCCGACATCGCCTACGAAATTATAGAGGGCATGGGGGAAGATATGCTCCCGCTACTTGAAAACGGCTTCGACCCTAAGGGCAAGAAGGAATCAATTAGGAGAATCTCTCTTATAGATACTCTGGGGAAAGAAAAAGCAAACGACTTTTATCTGGAAAATATCCCACTAGCAGAAAAGAATGTGAAAAGGCTGCTGGTTCGTGCATTGAGACATGATGTTAACAACGCCGACAGGCTTATTGAATTGACCAAGACAGAAAAAGGCGCAATTAAAGACGAGGCCTTCTATTCGCTTGCAAGGCTGGACTGCGGCAAGGCGCAGGAGTTTTTCGAGGAAATGGAAAAGAAAAAGCCCCAGGAAACGCTGGAGTATTTAAGGTTCAGCCGGTCAGAGTGGTCTAGCAGGCTTGCAGCAAAGATAGGCAACAGGCTCTTTGACAATAACGACGGCGGAAAATACAAGACTGACGGCTTCGGGGTACATATTGATTATGTTGCGTTCAGCGGCAAGACCGGCAAAGATGTTGAAGACTTTCTGAGAAAGGTCTGCTATGCCAATATGGAGGAGCAGCAGAAAAGATCTGTTTTTGACCTTGTGGATATTGCTCTGGAAGCTACCGCCGCCATGACCGGCGACAAGAATATATGCGCTCTTGTGCTGGAGCTTGCGAACAAGTTCCCCGGATATTTTTCCGACTCGGAGATATACGCAATGCTTATAGGTACTGACGACTGCACCAAGCTGCTTAAAAAGCGTATTCTGGAAACTAAAGAGTCAGTAAAAAAGCAAAGAAACAACGGCGTTGCGATAGGTTCGTCTATAACGCATCTTAAAAACTTAAAGCTCATAGACGGGCAGTATTACCTGACCTACAAGCTGTACGACAGCCGCAACGCAGAGCCGGCAACTCACGAACTTTTTTTGATCCCCATCAATCAGCCGATAAGGGAAAAATGGATAGATATGCTTATCGACTGCAACTGGTATCAGGCGGATCTGTTTTTGGAATATGTTTTTGACAAGAACGACAAGAAAATGTATGAAAAGGTAAAAGACCACTACATAAAGGCAGTGCTCAACGATAATAGCGCAACAACGCATATGTGGATGATGGAAAGCTGCGGTATGCTAAATATCGAGGGGCTTATTGTGGAATATTTCAAAAAGCAGCAGCATAATGAAAAAATTGACCCGGTAAACTTTATTCTGCACGCTCCCGGCGACCAGCAGTACCGCCTCAAAGAAGCAACGGAGGTCATATCGCTTATACGAAGCGGCAGGATGAAAGCAAGATTTGACGTTGATAAGTTTGAATATTGGGTAAATACAAATTTAAGATAAGGAGCAAATTATGGATAATTCGATTTTAAGGCTTCCTGCCGAACAGCTTTTTGAAGAAGAACTAAATGCGCTTATCAAAGCGGAGACCGACCCGATACCAGCCGGGTGGAGAATGTCGCCGCGCTCGGTAAAGACCTACATCTGCGGCGGCAAGGTCGGAAAAACTGCCATTACGCCAAAATATATCGGTCACGAACGCCTTGTGGAGATAGCCATAGCTACCCTTGTCACCGATCGGGCTTTGCTTCTTATAGGCGAACCGGGTACGGCAAAAAGCTGGCTTTCTGAGCATTTGACTGCGGCAATAAACGGCAATTCCTCCCGTGTTATCCAAGGCACGGCAGGCACCACTGAGGAGCAGATACGCTATTCCTGGAACTACGCCATGCTGATAGCAAACGGTCCGTCTGAGGCGGCAATGCTTAAAAGCCCTGTGTTTACAGCTATGGAAGTCGGAGCTATAGCACGGATCGAGGAGATATCTCGCTGTGCCTCGGAAGTACAGGACACTCTTATCTCCCTGCTTTCCGAAAAGCGGATAAGCGTTCCTGAGCTGTCTCTTGAAGTTCCGGCAAAAAAGGGTTTTTCGATCATCGCCACTGCAAACACCCGTGACAGGGGCGTAAACGATATGTCGGCGGCCTTGAAAAGGCGTTTTAACATCGTAGTTCTTCCTGCGCCTGAGACGCTGGAAGAGGAAATGGACATCGTAAAGACCCGTGTAGAACAGCTTTCTGGAAGCCTTGACCTCAATGCAGCGCTTCCGAAAGATGCGGTCATTGAGAAGATATGCACCATCTTCCGTGAACTGCGTGCAGGTGAAACGCTTGACAAAAAGCAGAAAGTAAAAGCCCCTGCCGGCGTGCTGTCCACTGCCGAGGCAATTTCCCTTTTGTGCAACAGCATGGCTCTTGCCGGAAGTTTCGGAAGCGGCGACATATCGGACGACGATATTGCGGCAGGACTTCAGGGTGCGGTAGTCAAGGAGGACAAAGATACCGTTGCATGGAAAGAATATCTGGAAAACATTATGAAAAAGCGTGGTTCTGAATGGAGCGGACTATACAAAGCGTGCAGGGAGCTTAACGAATGAACGGTGTAAACTTTTTCGGGATACGTCACCTCTCCCCTGCCGGTGGGTTTTATCTGCGGAAATTCCTTTCAGAAAAGCGCCCCGAACTTGTCATTCTGGAAGCCCCCTCAGACCTTGAGGACACGATAAGCGATATTATCAGGCTGGAGACCCGACCGCCGTTTGCGATCCTCGGTTACACGCAGAGCGTTCCGGTCAGGACGATACTATACCCATTTGCGGAATATTCCCCCGAATATCAGGCTATAAAATGGTGCAGTGAAAACGGCGTTCAACTGCGGTTTATGGATCTGCCCACAGAAACGTTTCTTGCGCTTTCGGACAAAATGATAAGAGAAGCTGAACAGGACAGTCAGACGTCTGAAAAGCCAGCAGAGCAAAAGCCCGATGTTTACGAACTTCTGGCTGAAAAAAGCGGTGACGATTCCCACGAAACGTTCTGGGAGCGCACTCTTGAACACTGCGCCGACGCTGAAGCTTATCACGAGGGCGCAAACCTTTTCGGAAAAAATATCCGTGCGCTGACTGAAAATGACAGTTACGAGGAAGAGGAGACCGCCCTGCGTGAGATATATATGCGTTCAGTTATCAGAAATGCAGTGAGAAGCGGCGTTTCCCCTGAAAAGATAGTTGTAGTTACAGGTTCGTATCACGTTGAGGGTCTGAAAACCTGGGAAGCCGATGAATCCCTGCCGGAGTTTCCAAAGCTGCCCTCACTGCATACGCTTATGCCGTATTCCTATTACAGGCTCTCTACACGTTCGGGATACGGCGCAGGCAACAAAGCCCCTGCGTATTATGAGCTTATCTGGAAAGGTCTTTGCCGAAACGATCGTTTTTATGCGGCAAATGCTTATCTTTCTAAAATCGCCGAAAATATGCGCAGCAACGGCAGCGCAGCTTCATCGGCGCAAGTTATAGAAGCGTTAAGGCTTGCCAGGTCGCTTGCGCAGCTGCACGGAGGAGATATTCCCACCTTGAGTGACATTCGTGATGCGGCAGTGACCTGTCTGGGAGAAGGCAGTTTTTCTGCGATAAGCGCTGCTTTAGCCGACACCGAAATAGGAACAGCCATCGGTGAGATACCGGAGGGCGTTTCACGAACCAGCATACAGGACGATTTTTACCGTCAGCTGAAAGAACTTAAGCTGGAAAAATACCGTTCAGTCGTTGCGCAGGATCTGGCTCTCGATCTGCGTGAGAATTTAAGGGCAAGCTCTGAAAGATCGGCTTTTCTTGATTTAGAACGCTCGTATTTTCTGCACAAACTGCGTGTGCTGGGACTTGACTTTGCACGGCTTGCGCCCTCACGGCAGGAAAATGCGACCTGGGCGGAATACTGGCAGGTACAGTGGACGACCGAATGTGAGATCGTTCTTGTTGAAAGCGCACTTAAAGGCGACACGGTTGAACTTGCAGCGGCGTTTCAGCTCAAAGAGAACGTTGAGGGTCAGGAGGATATTTCAGTTATCGCAAAGGCGATAGAGGATTCATTCTGCTGCGGAATGTCCGGCGCAGCAAGCTACGCTTTAAGCGCACTCCAGGCAGCGGCGGCTGACAATATCCCGTTCAAGGAAATCGCAAAGACCATGTTCAGCCTTTCAAACGTCATTAGTTACGGCGACATACGAAAAGCCGACTGTTCCGCTGTGGAGCCTATTTTAAAGCAGCTTTATTACCGTGCCTGCCTGATAATGAGTTCCTGCTGCGTGTGCAATGACGATGCAGCAAAGGAGATAGCTGCTGCGATAAATATGATAAACTCAGTTGAGCTTGCCCACGATATCCTTGAAACGGAAGATTGGGTAAAAGCTCTTATGGAAGTTTCCACCCGTGACGATCTGAACACTACCCTTTCGGGACTTTGTACGGCAATTCTTCTGGAACGCAGCGTGATGTCAAACGACCAGCTTAAAACTGAAGTATCTCGCCGGCTTTCAAAGGGAGTTCCTGCGGAGCTTGGCGCAGGCTGGTTCGAGGGACTTGCGATGAAAAACCGCAGCGGGCTTATCGCCAGATTGTCCCTGTGGGAAAGCCTTGACAGCTATCTCTGCGAACTTGACGATGAAGAATTCAAGCGTGCGCTGGTGTTCCTGCGCAGAGCGTTTGCGGATTTTTCATCGGGAGAAAAAGACTCCATTGCCGAAAACCTTGGAGAGATATGGGGCTCAAACGGCGATGAAGTGAGCGAAGTCTTAAATGCGGTCCTCGATGAGGCGTCTCAGGAAACGATAGACGAACTTTCAGGTTATAACTTTGATTTTTAGGTGAACGCTTATGGATAAAACAGTACAAATGCAGCGTTGGCGGCTTATCTTAGGGCAGGAGAGCAACGACAGGCTCACACGAATGGAAATGCCAGCGCTCTCTGAGGAACAAATGCTGATGGACAGCGCCTTGGCTTCCATATACAGCAAAAGCGAACTGGGCGGCTTCGGGGGCAGCGGAAGCAAAGGTCACAGACCGTCAAATCCACGGATATCAAAGTGGCTTGGCGATGTGAGAAGTCTTTTTGACAAAGACCTTGTAAAAATTATCCAGAATGATGCAATGACAAGGTGCGGACTTAAACAGCTTATCTTTGAGCCTGAAATACTTGAAAATGTTGAGCCGGACATTTCCCTTGCGTCTGCGATACTGACCCTCAAAGACATGATACCCGAACGCTCAAAGGACAGCGTAAGAGAGTTCATTAAAAAGATAGTTGACGACATAAACAAGCTGCTTGAACAGGATATAATACGAGCGGTCACCGCAGCCGTCAACAAGCGTGAACACTCGCCTATACCGTCTGCGTCGGCTCTTGACTATAAAATGACTATCAGCAGGAATTTAAAGCATTATTCACCGGAGCTAAAAACTATAGTTCCCGAACACTTTTATTTTTTCCAGCGTGCTGCGGTATCAGCCGCCAAAAAGTGGACGATCATTCTTGACATAGACCAAAGCGGTTCGATGGCGGAAAGCATTATATATTCATCGGTGTTAAGCTGTATTTTGGCAAGTATCAACGCCGTCAAGACCCACATTGTCGCATTTGATACGAATATTGTCGACCTTACAGACAAATGCTCCGACCCGGTAGATCTGCTGTACGGATTTCAGCTTGGAGGCGGCACTGACATAGACAAGTCGGTCGCCTACTGCGAACAGTTCATTGACGACCCGAAAAAGACGTTGTTTTTCCTGATCTCTGACCTTTACGAAGGCGGAAACCGTGCCGCTTTTATAAGGCGAATGAATGAAATGAAAAGTTCGGGAGTGACGGTGGTGTCTCTGCTTGCGGTCTCTGACGGAAGAGAGCCTTTTTACGACGAAAGTGTGGCGAACAAATTATCAAAGCTGGGTATTCCATGCTTTGCCTGCGACCCTAAAAAGTTTCCCGAACTGCTTGGTCTTGTGCTAAAGGGACGTGAGCTTTCGGAAACCAATATAAAACAGATCTCCCGACCATCTTCCGCACATAAATGATCGACAAAAAAAACATATAAGATCCGCTCCCTCTGTGGTTTTCAGAGAGAGCGGTCTTGTTTTTTCTGAGTTTTGGTCACATCAGGTCTTGCACCAGTTTGTAATGCTTAGGCTCTAAATATTTCATTGTGGTCTCAGGGTCTTCCCTCATTGCAACACGCAG
>CANRLY010000104.1 GCA_947631585.1 uncultured Clostridia bacterium | reverse complement strand
GCTGCGGCTGTTGTCCGTCTTAGGAATGGCGGGCTCTATATGGAAGCAGCCGCTTTCACAGCATTTGAGCAGGGCGGTGTCCAGATCGGACATCAGTCCGGCTATGTTCACAAGCTGCATTTTTTCAATAGCCATTTCACAAAACGTTCCTTTCTGTAGAATACGGCGGTGTTTTTCACATTACCATGAGCTTTTCCGTCTCTGAGGGGGGAAGCCCGTAACGTATGCTCTCTATGGCACGGACGATGTTATCCGTTTCCAGCCGGCAGACGGTCATAAACGCATACATCACCGCAGGTGCGGACTGCGCCGTGGTAAGCAGCCGGTGCGCCATTCGGTATCTCACTCTGGCGGCGGCAAGTTCTATCATATCGGGAGCGGTATCTTCCCTGCCGAACCGTCCCGAACGTCTGAGCATTTCTATCATATCTTCCGGAGTTGCCGCCTCATAGAAAGAATTCATCTTATTCTTTCCGCTTTTTGAGAAAGGCAGCATTCGTTCTTTTATCCTGCCTGCGTCGTAGCCGAAGTAGGTCTTTAGTCTATAGGCGTTGACGATATTGATAAGTTCAACGTCTGTTCTGATAAAGTCGGCTAATATTTCGGAGTCGGCGGAGGGGAAGTCCTGTCTGAGGTTTTCAAACAGGTCCTGATAGTAGTCTGTTCTGAGTTTAAGTTCGCACAGGGGATAGTTTATAGAGCCGTCCTCTTCCAGTTTTACGCTTTTCAGTATCTTTGCGTACTCAGTGCCTTTAAGGGCGGAGATAAGTTCCTCAAAAGAGCGGCACTTAGCTATCTCCGGAAAAGGCAGCGATGAGTTTTGCAGCACGAACGCCGGCAGGGTACTTATAAAGGTATCCTCCGTATGGGAGTTTATACAGTTTATCATAGAAAGCAGCTGTTCTATCTCGTGCTTCCTTATTATATATCTATAAAACGGTATCTTATCCAGCTGCTGGAACTTACACAGTTTCATATACAGGTCGAAGTTGCTTTTTTCCAGGAGCTGTTCCAGGTGTCCCCTATGGATAGTGGACACGTCCACCGAGCTGAGGGTATCCCTGAACCGATAGACTCCTTTAAGAAACTCTGCGGCTTCTTCCACCGTTTTTTTATTGGCAAGCTCTGTCAGGTCGTGCTGATTCAGCAGCCTGCCCTGGATAGTTCTTATTCTAGCGACTGTTGCGTTTGAGGAATAACCTTCCAGCATGAACATCGCCTCCAATATCTGAGATGGTGACCGGCTTACTGTTCCAGTATCGCCTTGAACATTGCGGATTCCCAGCCGGCGTGTTCTTTTTCATAGATATCGTCCAGCCTTTTTATCTCCGCTTGTTCCTGTTTTGCAAGAGCCTCTTTGCGGCTTGCGGCGGAAATTTCCTCTGCCTTTTCCAGTTCGGAGAGCTTTTGTTCCGCCTTACGGGAGCAGTCGCTGAGTATCTTTTCGGTCTCCTCACCGGTATCTTTCAGTATCTGGTCTTTTCTCTGGTTTGCTTCTTTTATGCGGTCGGCAGCCTGTCTGTCGATCTCAAGGATAGCTGTGATAACGTCCATACCCTGCAACGCCTGTTCAGACAAGCGTTCCTCCTTTCGGCAATAGATATCGGGTCTGCCCGATTCTCAAACTAATTGTACACATTTATTATAATCTTTTAAAGAAGTAATAGTGAATAATTTTGCAAGTCGTAAAAAGTTTTTGGAACTTGCGGCTTAAAAATGTGCAACTTTCACATAAATTTGTACGTTTTTGATCTTTTGCACAAAAGAAAGAGACCGCCTGTCTGTTGAAAACAAGCGGTCTTTGCAAACGTCAGATAACGACTATTTCGCCCATCTGGTCTTTTCCTGCGCCAACGGCGTTGGACTCGTCAGTATCTATATGCATTGCTCTTGCAAATTTCTCGCTGACACGGCAGACAACGTCGCCCAGGATAGCCGATCTTTCGGGGGTGGTGATCTTTACCCAGACTATCTGTTTATCCTTTACGCCAAGTTCTTCGGCGTCGGCAGGGGTAAGGTGGATATGTCTCTTTGCGACTATCACCCCTTCGGATATCTCGATCTCGCCGCAGGGTCCTACGATCTTACAGCCGGCAGAACCGGCGATATCGCCTGATTCCCTGACGGGAGCGGCTATTCCGATGTAGCGTGCGTCTGTGGCGGAAAGTTCCACCTGAGTAGCGGGTCTTACCGGACCGAGTATGGAGACGTTCTCCAGAGTTCTTTTAGGTCCTACGATGGTGACTCTTTCTTCGCAGGCGAACTGTCCCGGCTGGGAAAGGTCTTTCTTCTTAGTGAGGGCTGCGCCTTTTCCGAAGAGCGTTTCCAGGTGTTCCTGGGTAACGTGGACGTGTCTTGCGGAAGTTTCAACGATAAATTCTGACATAACAGATACCTCCTGTTAAATAATTTACTTATTGGAAATAAGGGCAAGGGTGTCTCTTGCGATAAGAAGCTCCTCATTGGTGGGGACTACCCACACCTGGACTTTTGCGTCGTCGGTGGATATCTTAGCAAGTTTTCCTCTGCACTTATTGACTTCCTTATCGATTTTAATGCCGAAGTAGTCCATATCTTCGCAGACTGCCTCTCTCACTTCGGGGGCGTTCTCGCCGATACCTCCGGTGAAAAGCACTGCATCGAGACCGTTCATTGCGGCGGCATAAGAACCGATATACTTCTTTATCTGGTAAGCCAGCAGTTCGCTGACGATAATAGCTCTTTCGTTGCCCTGGGCGGCGGCTGCGCTTATGTCTCTGTTGTCGCTGGAAATGCCGGAAAGTCCCAGGAAACCGGACTTTTTATTAAGGTAGTCGCTCATTTCGGAGGGGGAAAGACCAAGTTTTTTCTGTACAAACTCCACAGCGGAGGGGTCTACTGCGCCGGAGCGGGTACCCATGATAATGCCGTCCAGGGGGGTGAAGCCCATGGAGGTATCCACTGATTTACCGCCGTCAACAGCGGTTATAGAAGAGCCGTTTCCCAGATGGCAGGAGACTATTTTCAGGGTGGAGATATCCTTGCCCATAGCCTTTGCCAGCTCTGAGGTCACGCACCTATGGGAAGTACCGTGGAAGCCGTATTTTCTCACATGGAGTTCGCTGTAGCACTCATAGGGCAGACCGAACATGAAAGCTTTTCTGGGCATTGTCTGGTGGAAAGCGGTATCGAAAACCACCACCTGGGGAGTTCCCTCGGGGATAACCTTTTTGCAGGCTCTCAGTGCAAGGGCGTGGGGGTGGTTATGTACGGGGGCAAGTTCTGCAAGGGAGTCTATCTTATCGATGACCTCGTCGGTGGCAAGGCAGGTCTTATCGAATATCTCAGCCCCCTGGACTATCCTATGGCCGACTGCGGAGATCTCGCTCATAGAGCTGATAACTGCCGCATCGCCTGTGGTAAGGACTTCCACCAGTTTTTCAAAAGCTTCGGTATGGGTAGGGAAGTCGCAGTCTGCATCAACTGTTCTGCCGTCGAAAGTCTTATGGGAAACGTGTCCGCCGATGCCTATCCTATCGCAGTTTCCCTTAGCGATGACCGATTCGTCCTCCATGTCCAGCAGCTGATATTTCAGGGAAGAGCTGCCTGCATTTACTACCAAAATTTTCATATTCAAATACCTCCAGATATGATTTACGGGAAAGCGGAGGCTCTCCCGCTTGACAACTTGACAATTCATCTAATATTATATATTATAACATCAGAGTCTGAATTTCAAGAGGTTTTCATTAATTTTGCATAAAAAATCATAAAAAAGGAGTTGTTTTCAGTGAAAATTTACGCTGTGGTCGCCGAATACGATCCATTTCACGATGGGCACAGGTATCACTTAGAGGAGACCCGCCGGAGGGGAGCGGACAGGGTAGCGGCGGTCATGAGCGGAAGCGTCACTCAGAGGGGGGACGTAGCGGTATACGACAAGCATTTCAGGGCGAAAGAGGCTTGCAGAGGGGGAGCGGATCTGGTAGTAGAGCTGCCCTGTCCGTTCAGTTGTGCAAGTGCGGAGATTTTTGCAACTAAAGCGATAGAGATAGTAGCAGGATTAGGCTGTGCGGACGGGATATCGTTCGGCTGCGAAGTAGAGGACATAGGTTTATTGAAGTCGGCTGCGGCGGCGTCGGAGGAGTTAAAGGACAGTGTCAGGATAAAGGAGTTACTGGCAGGGGGAATGAGTTATCCGGCGGCGTTCGGGCAGGCGTGCAGGGAGCGATACGGAGAGCAGGAAGCGCAGGTATTTTCTTTTCCAAACGCCTTGTTAGGGGTAGAGTACATCAAGGCGATAAAAAAGCTGGGGGCGAATTTAGACATAATGGTGATAAAGCGCAAAGGGCAGCCGCACGGGAGCGTTTTATCAGGGGGATATGTCAGCGGAACATATTTAAGGGAACAGCTGCGCAGGCACATTCCGGGGGAGGAGATATCTCATTCGGTATACGACATGGACAAGTATGCCGGTTTGATAGGGTACATGGTAAGTTCCCGAAGCAGGGAGGAGTTAGGGGAGCTGCCGGACAGTTCCCCGGAGTTAGCGGCAAGGTTAAAGCTTGCCGCTCCGAGTGCGAGGAGCATCGAGGAGTTAGCCCAAGGGATAAAGAGCCGGAACTTCACGCTTGCCCGTATACGGAGGGTGATACTTTACGCAATACTGGGCATAAAGCGGCAGGACATGGAATTGCAGCCTTACGGCCGGATACTTGCGGCAAACAGCCGTGGGTTAGAGTTATTACCCAAGGCGGGGGAGGGTTGTATAAATTTTTCGGGTTCGTTAAAGCGATTAAGTGAGGCAAGCGGAGGCAGCCGGCGGTTAGCGGAGTTAGACAGGGCTGCCTCGAAGTTACAGGCGGCGTGCTGGTCGAAAGGTGCCCCATTAGCCTACCGGGACGAGTTTACGGTGAGGTTTATGGGGGAGGGGGATTAGGGGTAAGAGGTGAGAAGCTCCGCCAATGATGGAGGTCTATATTTAGCAGGGCGGCGAAGCCGCCAAAAAAAATCCCCCTCCCAACGGGGAGGGGGAAAACAGCGTTAGCTGTAGGGGGTGGGGCATAATTTAAAAAGGTGTGGTGTACCCAAATTGCCTTTATACTGTTGTAACAGCGAAACCCCCTCCCCAAACTGGGGAGGGGGTAATGCTGCAAGCAGCATGACAGCGGAGCTGTCGAGGGGGTGGGGTTCTCTTGCCTCTTGCTTCTCACCCTCTAGCTTCTAGCAGGGGTGGTGCTTCTAACCTCTTACCTCTAACTTCTAACCTCTAATAGCTCTTGCTTCTGGCATTGGAATGTCAGCGGAACTGTTAATAAAATTATTTTTCAAAAATATAATTTGTCAGGCAATCGTACCAATGAACGTAGGTAATGCCGTTTATCGTCAGCCTGTCGTTATCCGGCAGAAGCTCCGTCCAAGGCTTGCCGTATTTGTCCGATTTCCAATCAAAACGGTTAAATCTGCGCCACAGGATCGTTCTGCCGTTTTTATCAAGAAATTGCTCGGTTACGACGTTGTTTTCATACGTTTCAATGTCCATAACGCAGACGGTGTCATATTCCACACCGTTTATTTTCACAGAATATCTCCCCACAATATCAAGCAGAAACGGCTTGTTTTTACACGTTATAACGCTGCCGCTTCTTAAAATATCGCCTTTTGCAGAAAGGTTTACCTCGTTGCCGCAGTTATCCTCTCCAAATCCCCAGTTAGGCATAAACGAGTCGCCGTCAAGAAAGGTATAGCATTTTTTCACGCCGTTGACAACGTGACTTTCGGCGAGAAAACGGCAGTGGGTATCGGTGAGCTGCGCAACAAATTTTCTGTCGGTGCAGGGCTGGTCTTTATCAAAATGTTTTTCTTTTGCAGTTATTTCGACGCCCTCTATGCCGTGAATTTCGGCTTTTCCGACGACCTGCAATTCATAAAAATAGTCTCCCTTGCGTGATGGTTGGTCGTATATTGCAAACGTCAACTTTTCTCCTGTCTTTGGAACTAAAAACCAGCCCATAAGCTCCTCCCACTTTACGTCAAAGGGCTTTTCGGATTTGGGAATTATCTTGTATTCGGGCATATTGTTTGGTAATTTGAACATAAGATCTTCTCCTTTCATTAGATATGGATAATGTTTTTTGAAGTTCTTTTTTGCTGTATTAAGTCTGCTTTTTACAGTCCCGACAGGAATTTTTAAAGCTTTGGAAATTTCCTTTTGCGGCATATTTTCAAAGAAAAACATCATAAGGATCTGTCTGTCCTTTGCACTTAAAATTTCAAGCGTTTCTTGTACCGGCGAATATTCGACAAGTCCGTAGCGGCTTTGAACAAGCTCGTTTTCCGGCAGTTCGTCAATGTTTAAAAAATTGCACCTGCTGCGAAAATAATCGTTGATCTTATTGCGTGCAATGCCGATGATCCACGCTTTAAAACTGTTTTTGTCTTTCAATTTTCCAAACTGCAAAAATCCCGCAAGCCAGATCTCCTGCAGCACATCATCAGCGTCAGCCTTGTTTGAGATCTTGAACCTGACATAACGCTCCACCAAGCTGCGGCACTCCTTTGCAAAAAATTCAAATTCGTCCATATCCTCACCTCCTGAATAATTTAAAAGCGCTTTCGATCATATAGTCGGAATTTTTGTGCGAAAGGTTCAATTTTTGCATAAAAATATTGATTATCTCAAAAAGCCTTGATTTTACGGGCAGTTTCGCAGGGTGACAAGCCGGATTTACTACTAATT
>CANRLY010000103.1 GCA_947631585.1 uncultured Clostridia bacterium | reverse complement strand
GATAAGAAACGGCAACGAGGTCATCGAGCCACTCCAGGAAAGACTTATCGGAAGATACCTGGTAGAGGACCTTATCGACCCCAATACCGAGGAGATCGCAGTTTCTCACAATAAGCTTATGAACGATGCGGACGCAAAAAGAGTCTGCAATATATTGGAAGCTACCGGAAAGACCAGCATTGCTATACGTTCGGTGCTTCAGTGCCAGTCCAAACACGGCGTCTGCGCAAAATGCTACGGCGCAAACCTGGCAAACGGCAAGATCGTTTCAGTCGGAGAGGCTGTGGGCGTAATTGCGGCGCAGTCTATCGGCGAACCCGGTACTCAGCTTACCATGAGAACTTTCCATACGGGCGGTATCGCTTCGGCGGAAGATATCACACAGGGTCTGCCCCGTGTTGAGGAACTGTTCGAGAGCAGACGTCCCAAGGGTGCGGCTATCATCTCTAAGGTAAAGGGTATCGTCAAGATCGAGGAGATCAAAAAGAACGTAAGGCAGATAACCGTTACCGACGATACTGTGGGCGAGGGAGCAAGCGATGTTTACGCTATTCCTTACGGCTATAAGATCAGAGTCAGGGACGGTCAGGAAGTTAAACCGGGAGACCCGCTGACAGACGGTTCTATCAACCCGGCTGATATCCTGCCGGTAAACGGCGAAAAGGCTGTTGAAAATTATATCATAACCGAAGTCCAGAAAGTTTACAGACTCCAGGGTGTTGATATCAACGACAAGCATATTGAAGTTATCGTCCGCCAGATGATGAAGAAAGTCAAGGTGGAGGACAGCGGAAGCAGCTTCCTGCTGCCGGGCAGCCTTATCGACAAGAACGAGCTGGAAGAGATAAACGCTCAGATACAAGAGGAGATAGACGCCGGCGATACTTCGGCAAGACTGGTAGTTACTGTGCCGGTGCTGCAAGGTATCACAAAGGCTTCTTCAAATTCCGATTCGTTCCTTTCTGCCGCATCTTTCCAGGAGACCACAAAGGCTCTGACAGATGCAGCTATCAGAGGAAAGAGCGACAAACTTGCCGGTCTTAAAGAGAACGTAATTATCGGTAAGCTCATTCCTGCCGGAACAGGTATGGATATCTACAACAACGTTCAGGTGGTCAAAAACGAGACCACAGTCTGATAATAACAGTGAAACCAGATGAAAACGTTATCTGGACATACTGCACAAAATCACCTGATCAAAATTGTAAAGTTTTAACTCGAAAAATAATAAAAAAATTTTTAAATTTGCTTGCATTTATGATAAAAAGGTGATATAATAACGTTAGAATTGGTTTAACAGTTCAAAATAATATAATGGAGGAGATTAAATTTATGAAACTCAAGAAAATTCTTGCGGTTCTTTCTGCAACAGCAGTAGCAGCTTCTATGGCAGTATCTGCTTCGGCTTACCGTGTACTCAGCGGTCCTGATAATGTAGGATTTGACCTTGCTTCTACCAGCTATGGCGCAGTAGGCGATAATTCAGTCGGCAGCTCCAAGCCTATAGTTGCTAACTATGATGTTCCCGATGATGTTGCTGCAAGCGTTGCTTCTGTTGACATCAACCTTACCTGCCTCGATGATAACCCGTTCACCGATAAGGAAACCGGCGAACCTACAGGCAAAGGCGGCTGGGCTAACTTCCAGTGGTATGCTGCCGGCGCAGCTTGGACTTCCGGTTACGCTAACGCAGACCCCACAAAAGTTGATGAAAGCACACAGTCTGACCCCAACAAAAATACTCCTTGGCTGCTCAAGAAGGGTGAGACTATCGATATCAAAGTTCCTTTGCAGCTCGCTCAGATGGAAGATGGTTCTTACGGATACTCCGTAGGTTTTGAAGTATACGGCGGCGGAGCTTATCAGATCAACTATATTTCGTTCCTCGATGCCAGCGGCAACGAAGTTGCTAAGTGGGCAGAAAAAGGAACTGTAGGCGAAGTTTATGAAGGTCTTGTTCTGGACGGCGAAGAGCCTGATCCTAACGCTTCTGCAGATCCTGAGCCTGAGCCCGAGCCTGAAGCTCCCGCAGATCCTGAGCCCGAAGCTCCTGCTGATCCTCAGCCCGAAGCTCCTGCTGATAACAACAATGGTACCGGTCTTGCTGGTATAGCTCTTGTTGGTATCGCTCTCTCCGGCGCAACCGTAGTTGCTTCCAAGAAGAGAAAGTAATTTAATACAACGTTAAAACAGGGCGATCCTTGATGGGTCGCTCTTTTTTTGCGTAAAAAATTCAGAAATTTTAAAAAAACAGTGGCAAAATCTCGTCAGGTGTGATATAATGATTTTGTATGAGTGTGGATAACAGCTCAAAATTATTTCTTGGAGATTCCTATGCAGACAACTATTGACAATATAAATATAAATTACGACTTTTTCAAAAACGAAAACAGCGATGTGCTTGCGGTGCTGCTGCACGGCTGGGGTTCAAATTATAAGCTTTTTCAAGGCGTTATGGCTACGATGGCGGAAAAGTTTTCGGTGGCTGCGCTGGATATGCCCGGGTTCGGCGAGTCCCAGGAACCGCCGGAAGCCTGGGACGTGGGACAGTATACCGACTTTGTCATAAAGTTCATAGAGGGCTTCGGCTTTGAAAAGGTCATACTGCTGGGACATTCTTTCGGCGGCAGAGTGATAATCAAAATGCTCACCCAGCGTGAGATACCGTTTCAGGCGCAAAAGGTCATACTGGTGGATTCCGCAGGCATAAAACCGAAAAAAACTTTCCGGCAGAAACTGAGACAGCGTGTTTTTAAGATGGGCAAGGGGTTTCTGAACTTCCCCCCTGTGAAAAAACTTTTCCCTGACGCTCTGGGAAACTGGCGGAAAAAGTTCGGTTCGGCGGACTATAACAGCGCTTCCGAAGTGATGAAACTTTCACTTATCAAAACGGTGAACGAGGACCTGACCCAAAGTCTGCCGCTTATCAAGACGGAAACTTTGCTGGTGTGGGGGGATAAGGACGACGCTACCCCTCTTTCCGACGGTCAGACGATGGAGAAGCTCATTCCCGGTTCGGGGCTTGCGGTCATCAAAAACGCCGGACATTACAGCTTTTTGGAACAGCGGTATGTTTTTGACAAAATTATCAGGTCTTTCCTGAACATCAACGGTTAAGGCGGAGTGCAAATGCTATTTTCTGTAATTCTTATCCTGGCGGCTTTGTTTTGCTATATAATGGGAACGCTGAACTTTCTCCATATGTTCCAGCTCAATTCCTACAAACCCAAAGAGCAGCTGAAATGGTATGGGAAAAATGCTGCGCAGCTTGTCCCGTGCGCAGTGGTGATAGCTGCGGCGGCGGTGTGCTTTGCGCTTCCGGTGAAGCTTGCGGTAAAAACCGCTGTGACCTGTGCGGCGGCAGTCATTTGCGCAATTGCGCTAAGACCCCGAAAAGCCAAGAAACCGCTGGTCTATACGCCAAGAGTAAAACGTCTGCTGACTACCTGCGGAGCAGTTTATATTCTGGCGGCTGCGGCAATGGCGCTTGCAGGGGAAAATGCGGCTGTCCTCATCGCAGGGCTTGTTTCAGGTCTGACGCCGGCGCTGCTTCTTTTGTGCAACTACATAAACAAGCCGATAGAGCTTTCCATAAACAGGCATTACATCAACGATGCAAAAAGGATACTCAGAGAATGCCCGGAACTTACAGTTATCGGCGTGACCGGAAGCTTTGGAAAAACAAGTGTGAAGTTCTACCTTAATACGCTGCTCAGGGCGAAGTTTAACGTGCTGATGACTCCCGAAAGCTACAATACTCCGCTGGGAATTGTCAAGACCATAAGAGGCAGCCTGAAAGCTTCCCATGACGTTTTTATCTGCGAAATGGGCGCAAGGAACGTTGGGGACATCAAGGAGATCTGCGATATAGTCCACCCGAAACACGGGGTGATAACTTCTGTAGGTGAACAGCACCTGGAGACTTTCAAGACCCTTGAAAATATCGCAAACACCAAATTCGAGCTTGCCGACAGCCTGCCGGACGGCGGAATGCTTTTTGTGAACGGCGACAGCCCGGCGGCGGTCGGACATAAGCACCCGAAGATGACCGGCGCATTTACCTACGGACTGGGGGAGGGCTGCGGTTACCGTGCCACCGACCTGCGTATCTCCGAAAAGGGCAGCGAGTTCACTGTTACCACGCCGGAGGGGGAAAGCTGCGGATTTGTTACAAAGCTGATAGGCAGCCATAACGTTATAAATATAGTGGGGGCGATAGCAGTCTCGCATAAACTGGGAATACCGCTGGAAAAGCTCAGACCACAGGTGAGACGGCTGGAATGTGTTCCTCACAGGCTGCAGCTGATAAACCGCAGCGGAATAATAATGGTTGACGACGCTTATAATTCCAACCCAAGCGGCGCAAGGGCGGCTCTGGAGACGATATCTATGTTTGACGGCATGAAGATACTTGTCACGCCGGGCATGGTGGAGCTGGGACAAATGCAGCAGCAGTGCAACTATGAGTTCGGAAGGGAAGCGGCTCAGGTCTGCGACTATATAATACTGGTTGGCGAAAAACAGACTCAGCCTATCTATCAGGGAGTGTCCGAGGCGGGCTTCGATATGGGAAAATGCTATGTTGCCCACGACCTGAACGACGCTATTTCACATACCTATTCACTAAAGAGCGATAAAAAGAAAATAGTCCTGCTGGAAAACGACCTGCCGGATAATTATTGAACCGAAAGGAAATGACATTATGAAAATAAGATTAGGAGTAATTTTCGGAGGAAAGAGCGTTGAACACGAGATCTCGGTGATATCAGCCATACAGGCGATCTATTCGCTGGATAAGGATAAGTACGAAGTCGTGCCTGTCTACATCACCAAGGACGGCAAATTCTACACCGGCGAAAAGATAGGTCAGATAGAAGCCTATGAGAATATCGGCGAACTGCTCAAAGAAAGCACCAGAATAATTCTTGTGAACACCGGCGAACAGGTGGAAATGTTCCGCTATCCGTTCAAGGCGCTGGGGAAAAATTCCCTGGGAACGTTAGATATGGCTTTTCCCATAGTGCATGGAACTAACGTTGAGGACGGCGCATTGCAGGGCTACCTGAAAACCCTGGGACTGACTTTTGTGGGCTGCGATGTGCTGGCTTCGGCAGTGGGAATGGATAAGTATGTGATGAAAACAGTTCTGAAAGACCAGGGTATCCCTGTGCTGGACTGCCGCTGCTATCTGTCGGGGGATTTCGGAGAGCCTGAAAAGGTGATGGACGATATAGAAAAGCAGTTCGGCTACCCGGTGATAGTTAAGCCGGTGAACCTGGGTTCTTCGGTGGGAATAACAAAGGCAAAGGACAGAGAGAGCCTTTATGACGCACTGACGACGGCTTTTGACTATGCCCAGAAAGTTCTGGTGGAACGCTGTATCGAAAACCTGAAAGAAATAAACTGCTCTGTGCTGGGGGACTGCGAGGAGGCGGAGGCTTCCGAATGTGAAGAGCCTGTGAACTCAGACGAGATACTCAGCTACGAGGATAAATACATCGGCGGAGCGAAAGATTCCGGCAGCAAGGGCATGGCTTCCACCAAAAGACTTATACCGGCAAACATCACCGATGAGCAGCGTACTCAGATACGGGAACTTGCTGTAAAGGCTTTCAAGGCGCTGGGCTGCAACGGCGTTTCAAGAATAGATTTCATGATCGACAAGGACAACGGCAGCATTTGGTTCAACGAAATAAACACTATCCCCGGCAGCCTTTCTTTCTACCTCTGGGAACCGCTGGGAGTCAGCTACGGAAAGCTCCTTGACAGAATGATAGAGCTTGCGCTCAAAAGGGAAAGAGAACAGGAAAATATCACTTACTCGTTCGATACCAACGTGCTTTCAGGTATGCACTTCGGCGGAACTAAAGGCGCAAAAGGCACAAAAGCCTGAAAATCAGCTTCCGGTAGTTAAAAATAGATAATATATGTAATCGTTTTTTGTAGTTTCTGTACAAAAATCAAAATCAGAATTGTGCAATAAGCTAATTGTATAAATCGCTGAATTTTGATATAATCAAACTGTAAGTAACTTTGATTTTTCAAATTCAAAGATTTGGAGGAAAAATTATGAAAAAACTTTTAGCAATGGCATTAGCCCTTACCCTGACTTGCTCGGTATTTGCAGCCTGCGGTAAAGACGATTCAACTTCTGACAGCGGAAGTTCTTCTGAGACCTCTGCTCCTGCTGACGATAGCAGCAGCTCTACCGAGGATAGCAGCTCCACTGAGGACAGCAGTTCTACTGAGGACAGCAGCTCCACTGAGGACAGCAGTTCTGAGGACGGCAGCTCCACCGAGGACAGCAGCTCTGAGGGCGGCGAAGAGGAGGTCAAGCACGTTGAGATCTCTGAGCTTCCTAATATCCTGAGCGACGAGACTTCTTACGTCTATGCAAAAGACACCAGCTTTAAATTCACTGCCGACAGCGACATTTCTGCATTTGAAATGTTCAATGAGCCTGTTAAGGATCTTGTTCCCGGAGATGAGGGATACACCGGTGACGAAGCTATTCTTGAACTGAGCGTTGAAGAAGTTTCAGGTGTCCCCATGCTCAAGATACATCAGAAATATTATGCTAAGAACGACGACGGCACTAATAAAGTACAGTATGTAAAACTCCGTATTGATATGAACAAACTGTTTGCCGGTCAGGAAGATAAGTTTACCGATGTTATCGCTATAAAGATGGACCTTGTTGCTGTTGCTGGTGACGAATGGACCAACACTACTGATGGCAGCAAGGCAATGGCTCTCGGCTGGACCGGCGGAGCTTTC
>CANRLY010000102.1 GCA_947631585.1 uncultured Clostridia bacterium | reverse complement strand
CGGTTTCAGAAAATGAAAACGGAAGAAAGCAGAGCGTGCAGATCTTTGAATCCGGCACGAAAAACCCCGTGAGCACAGCCGCTCCCAGACCATAAAACCTTGTATCTTTCAGTCCTGACAGACCCGATCTCTTGCGCAACACAAAAATCCCTCCTAAGACATATCAGCATCAGCTAATAGATCTTATTCGGGATATTGGTGAAATATTACTATTTTTTCAAATATCAGTCGTCCTCGTGAACAGTAAGATTCTGAGCGATAGCCCATTTCTTTACTCTGATCTTAGAGCGGTCGCCGCCGGTCTCGACCACCACGGTATCTTCCTTGACCTGAAAAACGATACCTACCACTCCGCCGACTGTGACTACTTCATCGCCCACCTGGAGGTTATTTCTCATTTCGGCGTCTTTCTTGTCTTTTTTCTTCTGAGGTCTCAGCAGGAAAAAGTAGAAGATCACCACTACCAGTATCAGCGGCAGAAAAGACCCGATGACCTGTCCTGCTGAAAGTGAGCCGCCATTGGCGGTCAGCACGGCAATATTTTCAAACATTGTTTATACCTTCCTTTACATTATGATAGTTTCCTGAAAAACAATATTAATTATACCATTATCCGAAATCAAATTCAAGCCTTTTGAGAATATTTTCTTGAAAGGTTTTTCTTTTTTATGTCGTTTTCCGCCTTTATGAGCCGTCTTAGCCTGCGGTACTCACTGAGTTGGAACGCCCTCTGCTCATCGGTGACCGGCATAAGACCATAGCAGGTGCGCTCGAACAGGTCTATGAACTCATCGGGAGCGGCATTGATGTCAGAAAGCATTTTTCTGATCTGTCCGGCAGAAACGGTCTTAGGGTCGGTATCGAACAGAACGGCAGTTTTTAACGCCGCACGGTTATAAAGCAGCACCACCGCTTTTTCATTTGAGGAGAGCTTCACTTTTACTGAAAAATACCCCTCGTACAGCTGTTTTCTGAAAATGAATATTACCGCCGCCAATACGGCTGCCGGTATCAGATATTTCAGCAGACTGAGTATATACTCGCCTATGTCGGTATCTTCTTCGGCGGAATACTCAAGGAATCCTGCTACTGTAGGTTCAAAAGTCAGCCAGCCTGCGCCGGGGATATACACTTCCGTGTAGGCGTGGGAATGTTTTTCACGGACGATAAACGTCCCCTCGTCGTCAGGGTCCGGTTCCATAGCGACGAAGCCTTCCACATACCTTGCTCTCAGTCCCACCGCCCTTGCCATAAGCGTCATGGCAGTGGCAAAATCGCCGCAAGCGCCTTTTTTGGAATTGGTAAGGAAGTATTCTATCGACGGGTCTACCGGAACATATTCCGGGTCGTAGGTGAAGTTTTCCTCTGTGAAATAGCCCTCCAGCGCCCTGGCTTTCTGGTAAGGGGTATCCAGTCCGGCGGTAACTTTTTCAGCAAGTTCCCTTACCGTATCGGAAACCTCCGGCACTGTCTGCCCGACAGTCTCAGCAAACGAGTTGTTTGCAAATTCTTCCTCGTTATACAGATAGTTATAAACATCGTATTCGTCGCTGTCGTACTCAGACATATCCATTCCATAGCTGAGAGCTTCCAATGTGTCGTCAAAGTTCAGGTCCAGCTTTTCGCAAAGCTCGTCAATTTTCCCCGGAAGAGGATAGTAGTCATAACTCACCATCCAGGAGAATCTCTCGTAGTCCTCGCCAAGTGGAGGGCGGTATTCGCCGTGTACCGTCCTGCGGTAGACGCTTTTATCCACCGAAACAGTATTCAGCGGCACAGGCGGAAACCACGCCGCATAATCGTTCTGCATGGATATAGTGATCTTTTCAGCTTCAGGGAAAACCATATCCACATCGGGATAGATAAAGCCGGAGTCGGGGTCTTTTGCAACATCTGACAAAGCTTTTATCAAGGAAGAATTAGTGATATCGGTGTTGTATTTTACCGGCTCTGTAGGTATTTTATAGGCGTCCTCAAGGTCGTCAACATACCATCTTCCGTCAAAATAGGAATCATACGCCTGCCGTCTCAGGTAAAGGGGATATTTGCTGCTGACTTTCATTATCATCTTATCAGAAAGCCCGTCGCCAGTTCCGCTGGAGGCATTTGAGTAGTTATCGGGGACGGAGGCGGTATTCACCAGTGTATCGAAGAATCCGCTGTCCTGCTCCTGTTTGGAGACGATATCAGGTTTCGGGAACAGCCAAGTCAATAGGGTCGCCGCCAATGCGAAAGCCCCCATAGAGACGATATACGACCTGTTTATCACCACGGATATTTTCTTGTCGGCGTTTGCCTGTCTGCTGTGAGCCATCAGAGCCACATACAGGCAGAGCATTACCAGCAGTTCAGGAGTTCCCAGCACGTCAGTCCTTTTGGCATAGATCACCATCGGGAACAGCATGATAAGGAAAGTTCCAAAGCCTCTGTATCTTACCTGAGTAAAGTAATAAAGCACCGAAAGGATAAAAAATCCTCCGCCTGCTATCAGGGCGATGGAATATGCCGGAACATAGGTAGCTTCCGTCTGCGCACCGTAGAACCACTGGTCAAAGCGCAGACCTCCCGAGCCGCTGTAAGACACACGCAGGGCGTTTCCGGCAGAAAAATACAAAACCGCTGCTGCAAGCAGAATGTACAGCAGACCGCCTATTTTCAGTTTGCGGATAAGTTCCAGAACAGTAAAGCAAAGCAGACCATAGGCGAAAAAGGCGGCTGACAGCAGCAGCGCATCGGCGTTGTGGTAGCATTTTATAACTATATAAGCCACTGAGCTTCCGAAAAGCAGCGGCAAAAACCAGTTTTTTAATTTTCCGATCATTATGCAAGCACTTTCCTGTTATGAAAAACGTTTGAACTCGTAGTTGCTGTCCACTATCCAGAGGTCGTCGCAGGGCAGGCGGATGCAGTCGTTTACCGACACGAAGAAGCAGGTGCTTCCCGATGACTGACACTCTGAGACCAGCCGGTCGTCAAGGTCGTTAGTAAATATCATTGAAGCGGTGCTGCCCTTGACGTTATTAAGGTCAGCCGGCAGCCGTTCAGGGTGGGCGGAATAAAAGTCATACTCTCCCATAAATTTCTGAAATTCCAGCAGGTCAGCCTCGGTGGAAACTTCTATGCCGTTCCAGACCCCTTTGAGCCAGAACCAGCAGCGGCAGGGTATTTCCTGCATAAGCATAGTCGAGAGCATAGAGAAGCAGGATTCCACCAAAAGGTCGTTATTTATCAGGTCTTGTCTGACTGCGGAAGTCGGGCTTACCAGATCGAGCACCATACACTGACCGGTAACGCTGACTTTCTCATCAAGTCTGACCATATATATATCACGTTTGGAAGACAGCTTCCAGTTTACTTTTTTCAGAGGGTCGCCGGGGATATAAGTCCTGTGTTCATAGCCTGGGACGCCTCCGCCGTACCTGGCGGTCTCGCCGGTATCCTCTTCCGCATCTTCCACTGCTGCGGCATCGGAGGAGCTTTTTAGCAGTTCGCCTGAGAAGTTCACCATAGGTATTTCCGGCAGCACGTTGAACTCTGCGCTTATTTCATTTCCCACAGACAGTTCAGGGACTTCAAAAGAGATCATACCCAGGTAGTCGGTTATCCTTACCGACTGTATCTTGACCCAAGCTTTTCCCGAAAACTCAGCCTTATAATCCGCCCCCAGGAATGACGGCTTATTATTAGCCGCAACAGCAGCCTTTATTATTTCAGGGCTGACGTTGACCACATTGGGAGAAGAAGCAAGTTTCACCACGATATACGGAGTAGGCAAAGGGCTGTTTTTCACAAGGGACACTCCCACCCTGAAGGTATCGCCTTTTCTCAGCTGGGGGTTTTCAGGTCTTTCCATAGAATAGCCTATTTTCTTTCTGACGATAAGGACATTTATCACAGACACCGCAGCTGCCGCCAGCAGTGCGATCATCAGGAAGATACCGCCCTTGCCGTTTACATAGTAGGCGAAAAGTCCGGAAAAAGCCACGCAGAACACATAGCTCAACACATTTTTCCAATCGATCATAATATTCCCCTGTCAGGTAGTCGGGACAGGCACGGTGGAGACTATCTCTCTTACCGCCTTATCGTTATCATCAAATTCAGCCTTGCCCTTTGGCGAAAGGATAAGTCTATGAGAAAGCACCGGCACGGTCATTCTCTTCACATCGTCGGGGGTAACAAAATCTCTTCCGCAGATAAAGGCGTAAGATTTTGCCGACCTCATCAAAGCCAGGCTTGCTCTTGGCGAAGCGCCCAGTTTCACAAAGACCGATCCCCTGGTGGTATTGACTATATCCAGGATATAATTTTTTATCTTATCAGAGACAGCGGTTTTTTCCGCCTGTTCACGAAGTCTTATCACCGACTGGATATCCATGACTTTTTCCACATCACGGATAGGCTGGTCGTGTTCCATACGGTTAAGGATCTCCATTTCCTGTTCTTTAGACGGATAGCCCACGGTTATTCTCATAAGGAATCTATCCATCTGCGCTTCAGGCAGGTGGTAAGTGCCGTAAGTTTCCACCGGGTTCTGGGTAGCCAGCGTCATGAACGGTTCAGGCAGTTTATAGGTATTTCCATCGAGGCTTATCTGGTACTCCTCCATGATCTCCAGCAAGCTGGACTGAGCTTTAGGCGAAGCCCTGTTTATCTCATCGGCAAGCAGGAAGTTACACATCGCCACTCCCTGGTGGTACTCAAACTGGCGTGTTTGCGGATTTATCATGGAGAATCCCACTATATCCGAAGGCATGATATCCGGCGTCAGCTGTATCCTGTTGAATTTACCGTCCATAGATCTGGCGACTGCGGACACCAGCTGTGTTTTTCCCACGCCGGGCACGTCCTCGATAAGCACATGGCCGCCGCTGAGAAGCGCTGTTATGACGTTTACTATCACGTCGGTTTTTCCGACTATGACTTTTTCCACGTTATCCACCAGTTTACGGATCTCCTCATTCATTTACATTCACCTTTTTCCGTTCAATAATATCTAACATAATTTTATCAGATACTTTTATTCTTGTCAACTTTATTTCCCTTGCCGGGAAGTGGTTGCCGTTTTCCGACGGAAAACGGCTGCGAGGCGGCTTTGCCGCCTCGCACCATCTCTTTTTCGGAGCTTTTTCTCTTTCAGAGAAAAAGCTCACCCCTCCAGACCCAGAGCTTTTTTCAGGTACTGACCTGTGTACGACTCCTCACAAGCTGCGATCTCCTCCGGCGTTCCTGCCGCAACCAGCGTTCCTCCGGCGTTTCCGCCCTCAGGACCCAGGTCAATTATATGATCCGCTATCTTTATAACGTCCAGGTTATGTTCTATGACAAGCACCGTATTTCCTGCATCGACCAGCTTTTGCAGCACTTCGGTGAGCTTATGCACATCTGCGGTGTGCAGACCTGTAGTCGGTTCGTCAAGTATATATATAGTCTTTCCTGTTGAACGTTTTGAAAGTTCTGTAGCCAGCTTCACCCGCTGCGCTTCTCCTCCTGAAAGGGTAGTTGCCGGCTGACCTATCTTTATATATCCCAGACCCACGTCATACAGTGTTTTCAGCTTCCTGCTTATTTTGGGTATGTTCTTGAAGAACTCCACGCCCTCCTCGACTGTCATCTCCAGGACTTCGTAGATATTCTTTCCCTTATACCTGACTTCCAGCGTCTCACGGTTATACCTTTTTCCCTTGCACACTTCGCAAGGCACATATATATCCGGCAGAAAGTGCATCTCGATCTTTATTATGCCGTCTCCCTCGCACGCTTCGCAGCGGCCGCCTTTGACGTTAAATGAAAATCTTCCCGAATTATACCCTTTCATCTTTGCGTCGTTTGTGGAAGCGAACAAGTCCCTGATATCGGTGAAAACTCCCGTATATGTGGCAGGGTTTGACCGTGGAGTCCTTCCTATAGGCGACTGGTCGATATTTATGACTTTATCGAGATACTCAAGACCCGTCATTTTCTCAAATTTACCCGAACGCACTTTTGCCCGGTTGAGCTTTCCTGCAAGCTCCTTATAAATTATCTCGTTCACCAGCGAACTTTTTCCGCTGCCCGAAACGCCGGTCACGCAGGTGAAAGTCCCCAGCGGTATGTCCACCCGTATATTTTTCAGGTTGTTCTGGGCAGCGCCGGTCACCGTCAGGAACTTTCCGCTGCCTTCCCTCCTCTTATCCGGAACAGGTATCTTCTTTCTTCCGCTGAGGTAAGCCCCCGTCACGGACTTTCTGCATTTGATGATATCCTTCACCGTGCCTGCGCAGACTATCTCTCCGCCGTGTATGCCTGCTCCCGGACCTACATCTACAATATAGTCCGCAGCCCTCATGGTATCTTCGTCATGTTCCACCACGATAAGCGTATTTCCCAGGTCACGCAGCCTTTTCAGCGTTGCGATAAGCTTGTCGTTATCCCTCTGGTGAAGCCCGATGGACGGCTCGTCCAGTATATAAAGCACTCCCATCAGCGAAGAGCCTATCTGCGTGGCAAGCCTTATCCTCTGGCTCTCTCCGCCGGAAAGCGTTCCGCTGAGCCGTGAAAGGTCAAGATAATCCAGTCCCACGCTTTTCAAGAACCCAAGGCGTTCTTTGATCTCCTTGATTATCCTTTCGCCGATGAGCGCTTCCCTTTCAGTGAGCTTCAGTTCTCCGAAAAACTCCAGCGCATCGGTGACCGAAAGCTCCGTCAGCTCTATGATGTTCTTTCCCCCGATAGTTACCGAAAGAGACTCTTTTTTCAGCCTTTTTCCGTGGCACTTGGGGCATGGGTCGTCTGACATCACCGACTCTATATCCGCCTTTGCGTAATCGCTTGCGCTCTCTCTGTAACGTCTTTCCAGATTGGGTATTACTCCCTCAAATTCAGCCGAAAAGCCGTCCGCAAAAAAT
>CANRLY010000101.1 GCA_947631585.1 uncultured Clostridia bacterium | reverse complement strand
CGGCTGTCTACCTGGACGGCGGTATGCAAGCCGCAACTGAATATGTGCTGAGATTCATTCCGGAAGATTTGTCGGCTGTAAGGGCGTCGATAAAGGATTATAAGACCGTTTTGCAGGAGATAATCCAGAAAAATCCGGAAGAGAAGATAGAATATTACCTGAAATCGGAATCCGGTCCCGACCACGACAAGAGCTTTACTGTGCAGGTGAAGCTAAACTCAAACGTCATCGGGGAGGGCAGCGGACGCTCCAAAAAGCAGGCGGAACAGATGGCAGCTAAGGGCGCTCTGGAGCTGATGGGCTATGAAACATAGCAATATCTCCATCTTTGTGCCGCATATAGGCTGTCCGAATATGTGCAGCTTCTGCGACCAGCGGACTATCAGCGGCGAACAGCAAGCTCCCGGGGCTGACCAGGTAAGACGGATATGCTCTGAGGCTCTGGCAAATGCTAAGTCACCTGAGACGGGAGAAATAGCGTTTTTCGGCGGAAGCTTTACGGCGATAAAACGTGACTATATGACAGAACTTCTGGAAGCTGCAAAGGATTTTGTGGGAAAAGGCGGATTCCACGGGATAAGGGTGTCTACCAGACCCGACTGCGTTGACCGTGAAGTCCTTTCGCTGCTGAAAGACTACGGCGTGACTGCGGTGGAACTGGGTGCGCAGTCTATGAGCGATAAGGTGCTTGCTGCAAACAACAGAGGTCACTCTGCTGAGGACGTGGTGCGTGCGGCAAAACTGGTGAGAGAACAGGGCTTTGAGCTGGGCTTGCAGATGATGACGGGACTGTATATGAGCAGCCTTGAGGACGACAGCTTTTCCTTTGAAAGGATAATGGCTCTCAGACCTGATACACTGCGGATATACCCTGTTGTCATACTTAAAGGTACTGCCCTGGGGAAACTGTTTCTCAATGGCAGCTACAGACCGGCGGATATGGACTCTATGATCGGCCTTTGCGCCGGATTTCTAGAACGGGCGCAGGAGCAGGGGGTCAGGGTGATAAAATGCGGCCTCCATGCGTCGGAGTCAGTTGAAAAGGATATGCTGGGAGGCTTTTACCACCCGGCTTTCAGGGAGCTTTGCGAGGGCAGACTGTACAGAAATAAATTCGATGCGGCACTGAAAGACGGCTATTCTTATGGGAAGTTTTCAGTTCCGGCTAAGGAACTCAGCAAGGCTCTGGGACAAAAAAGGTGCAATGTCGCTTACTTTGCCGGCAAGGGTATCGCTGTAGAGGTCGTTGGCGATAAGACCCAGACGGAAAAGGTAAGAATTATTGAACGGCGGTGAATAAATGTATTTAAGATCGTTGGAACTGCAAGGTTTCAAGTCGTTTCCTGATAAGTATAAACTGGAATTTGATAAGGGGCTTACTGCGGTGGTAGGTCCTAACGGCAGCGGAAAAAGCAATATTGGCGATGCCATGAGATGGGTGCTGGGAGAACAGTCGTCAAAGTCGCTCAGGGGCGGAAAGATGGAGGACGTTATCTTTTCCGGCACTGAAAAGCGCAAGGCGGTGGGATTTGCTCAGGCTACCCTTAATATCGACAACTGCGACAGAACTCTGGACGTGGACAGCGATACTGTGTCGGTCTCAAGAAAGCTCTACCGCAACGGCGACAGCGAGTATATGATAAACGGCGCAGGCGTCAGGCTGAAAGACGTGCTGGAACTGTTCATGGATACCGGTCTGGGACGGGACGGGTATTCTATCATCGGTCAGGGAAAAATAGCGGATATAGTTTCAAACAAGTCTGCCGACAGAAGGGAAATTTTCGAGGAAGCGGCAGGAATATCTAAGTTTCGATATAAAAAAGAAGAGGCGGAAAGAAAACTTGCCGCAGCGGACGACAATATTCTCAGGCTGGGGGATATAATCGGAGAACTCAGCTCACGGATAGGTCCGCTCAAAGCGCAGTCTGAAAAGGCAAAGAAGTTTATCGAACTGGACGAGGAAAAACGCAGACTGGAGATATCTGTCTGGGTAAAACAGCTGGATTCGCTCACCGAGAGCATAACTTCCGCCGAGGACAGACTGCTGGTGGCAAATACCGAGTATGAAAACCTCTCCCGTGAACTGGACGAGCTGGAGGAACAGATAGAACGCTGCTTTGCCAGCCGTGCCAAGGCGTCTGAAAATATTGAGGAGCTAAGGGAAAAGATCCACGCAGCCGAACTGGAAAACAGCTCATCGGCGGCAAATATCGCCGTTTTGGAAAACGATATAAAGCATATCACCGAAACTGTGGAGGAAACTGCTTCCGCACTTGAACAGGCAGGAAAGTCCGAGGCGGATACCGAAAAGCTCATAGATTCCAAACTGGCAGAGGCGGACGGTCTGGCGGCTCAGGCGGAACAGGTCGCAGCTCAGATAAAGGCGGCTGAGGAACAGCTGCTGGATATATCCAGGCAGACGGATAAGTTCGGAAAGGATATAAACGATTCCAACGCAGAACTGAATGGGTTTTATATAAGAAAGTCGGAACTGAACTACCGTCGGGAAAATGCAAAGAACAATATTGCGGAAACCGAGGACGCTGTTAATTCGCTGTTCGAGGAAAAACAGACGGTCGGAAGCTCTCTGGAAAAAGCTCTCAGCGAAAGCAGGGAGATCGCTTCGGCGATGGAGGGTCTGGACGACGATATCGCAGACCATAACAATAAACTGAGCGGATATAGGCTGCTCCACCAGAAACGTTCGGCGGCTCTTGAAGATGCACAGAAAAAGTTTTCCGAAAACGAACTGAAAATGAGCGAACTCAGACAGCGTGAAAGGATACTTACCGATCTGGAAAATTCCATGGAGGGCTTCAGCCATAGCGTGAGAACGGTCATTAAAGCTTCCAGACAGGGGAGACTCAGCGGAGTGTACGGCTCAGTGGCGCAGATAATCTCAGTGGGAACTGAGTATTCTCTTGCGGTGGAGACCGCTCTTGGAGCTGCGCTGCAAAATATAGTCGTTGAAAACGAGGAGACCGCCAAGAGAGGGATAGGTCTGCTGAAAGAGAGCGGAGCAGGCAGGGCGACGTTCCTGCCGCTTACTTCCGTCAAAGGCAAAAGACTTGCAGAGCGCAGCCTTGAAAACGAGGAGGGCTTTGTGGCGCTTGCCTGCGACCTGGTAAAGTTCGATGGAAAATTCACCGGCATTATCGACCAGCTGCTGGGCAGGGTCGCCGTTACTGAAAATATCGACCTTGCTTCCGTCATTGCAAGAAAGTACGGCTACCGATTCAGGATAGTCACCCTTGACGGTCAGGTGGTGAACGTGGGCGGCTCTTATACCGGAGGAAGCTCGTCACGCTCCGCAGGGATACTTACCAGAAAGCATGAGATAGAAGAACTGGCTGATGAGATAAAACAGCTGGCGGAAGTCCATGAAGAACTGAAAAAGAAACGTACAGTCCTGGATCAGGAAGTGCAGAAGCTGACCTTCGATATGGAGGGCGAAAAGGAACTTATCAATACCCTGAGCGGCGATAAGATACGCTTCGAGGGGGAGAAGAAACGCCTTTGCGAACTGGCAGACAGCTACAGGGGCAGACTGGAAGAGATAGATAAGGAGACCGAAGAACTCAGACAGCGGCTCATTCAGGCAAACGCAGAGATAAATGATTCGGTGAAAGAGCTTTCCGAACTGGAAAACAAGATAGCCATGTCGGAAGAAGCCATACGCTCCTCTAAGAGCCTTATCGAGAACGCCGGAGCAGACAGGGAAAAACTGTCCTCTGAGCTTTCGGGGCTGAGGATAAGAGAGACCGAACTGCGCAAGGACGAGCAGTCCTGCCGGAGAAATGTGGAAACTCTGAAAAGCGAGATAGAGGATTCGGTCGGCAGCAGACAGGAACTGAATGAAAAGATAAAATCCTGCCGGCAGGCAATTGCCGACAAGCAGAAAGAGATCGCCGAGATACGCAGCCGCATAGACGGCTCAGGCGGAGTCATCTCAGGCTACGAACAGCAGATAACAATGCAGCAGAACGAGTATAATATGTTCGATGCGCAGGCTGCCAAATTCCGCCAGCAGCAGAAGATAAAAAACGATGAGAAAGAGTCGGTCTCAAAGGATATCACCCGTTATACCGACAGAAAAACTGTGCTGCAGGGGGATTTTGACAAGATAATCGCCGAGCTGTGGGAACAGTACGAAATGTCAAGAAGCGATGCCGTCGGGTCAGCCGAGCCGATTGAGGATATGAACGCTGCAAACAAAAAGCTCAACGAGCTTAAAGGCAGGATAAGGAACCTTGGCACTGTGAACCTTTCAGCGGTGGAAGAATACCGTGAGGTGTCGGAAAGATATCAGTTCATGTCCGCCCAGATGGACGACGTGCTCCGCTCTAAGAGCGAACTGGAACGCATGATAAGCGAGCTTACCGACAATATGAAAACTATTTTTACCGACAGCTTCGCAAAGATAAATGAGAATTTCAAGAAGATATTTTCCGAACTGTTCGGCGGAGGCAAAGCGGAACTTTCATTCACCGACCCGGAAAACGTTCTGGAGTGCGGGATAGATATAATGGTCGCTCCTCCCGGCAAGGTGATTAAGAACCTGTCGCTGCTTTCCGGCGGAGAACAGGCGTTTGTGGCGATCTGTATCTATTTTGCCATACTTAAAGTACACCCGTCGCCTTTCTGCCTGCTGGACGAGATCGAAGCTGCGCTAGATGACGTGAACGTTACCAAGTATGCCCAGTACCTGAGAAACTTTACCGGAACGACCCAGTTCATACTTATCACCCATAGACGTGGAACAATGGAAGAAGCCGATGTGCTTTACGGCGTGACAATGCAGGAAAAAGGCGTTTCAAAGCTGCTGAAAATGAACGTTGGCGACGACCTGGATCTCGATGGGGATCAGAATTAAGGAGGTGTCCCTGTGGGACTGTTTGAAAAAATCAAGAACGGGTTGAAAAAGACAAAAGATTCCATGATAGGAAGAATAGAACGTCTGCTCAATTCATTCACCAAAATAGACGAGGATCTTTTTGAGGAACTGGAGGACACGCTGATAACTTCGGATATAGGGGTAAATACTTCTATGAAGATCTGCGATATGCTCCGGGAACGTGTGAAGAAAGAGGGGGTCAAAGACCCTAACGAGATAAAGGACCTGCTCAAAGATATCATAACCGAAATGCTGGGAGAGGACGTGCCGCTGGATATTTCCACAACGCCGTCGGTGATAATGGTCATCGGCGTGAACGGCGTGGGCAAGACCACTGCGATAGGAAAACTTTCCAACCAGCTGAGACAGCAGGGAAAGAAAGTGCTTGTGGCAGCTGCGGATACTTTCAGGGCGGCGGCGATAGACCAGCTCCAGGTCTGGACAGACAGAGCGGGAGTGGATATAGTCAAGCACAGGGAAGGCTCAGACCCGGCGGCAGTGGTGTTCGATGCGCTCCAGGCGGCAAAGTCACGAGGAGTGGACGTGGTGATATGCGATACGGCAGGAAGGCTCCACAATAAGAAAAATCTTATGGAGGAACTGAAAAAGATCTCCCGTATCGTCCACCAGCAGGCGGAGGGCTGCTCTCTGGAAGTGCTGCTGGCTCTGGATTCTACCATCGGTCAGAACGCAGTCAATCAGGCAAAACAGTTTAACGAGGTCGCCGATATAACCGGCATTATCCTCACTAAGCTGGACGGCACTGCCAAGGGCGGTATAATCATTTCTATAACCGACGACCTGAAAATACCTGTGAAGATAGTGACCATGGGCGAACAGATAGACGATATACAGCCGTTTTCTGCCAGGGATTTTGTAAACGCTTTGTTTGAATAGCTTAACGAGGGTGATAAAATGCGTCTTGTGATAGCAAGCAATAATAAAGGCAAGGTCAGGGAATATAAGGAAATGCTCTCACCTCTGGGATATGAGGTGGTTTCCCTGAAAGAAGCCGGAATAACGCTGGACGTGGAGGAGACCGGAAAGACGTTTGAGGAAAACGCACAGCTGAAAGCTTCCGCCGCTGCTGAACTTCTGCCCGACTGCGCAGTTATAGCAGACGACAGCGGTCTTGAAGTGGAAGCCCTTAACGGCGCACCGGGGATATATTCCGCAAGATACGGCGGAGCAGACCTTGACGACAAGGGCAGGACTAAACTGCTGCTGGAAAATATGAAAGACGTCCCCGACGATAAAAGAAACGCCAGATTCGTCTGCGTTATCGCATTTGTGTCGCCGGAGGGAAAAAGTTTCACCGTCAGAGGGGAATGTGACGGAACTATCGGAAGGATCCCCCTGGGAAATAATGGATTTGGCTACGACCCGGTGTTTGTCTGCCAAGGGAAAACTTTTGCCCAGCATGACGAAAACTTCAAAAACAGCGTGAGCCATAGGGCTAAAGCCCTGGAAAAACTGGTCTTGCAGCTCAGTGAGTAACTGAACTACAAGAATTACATATTTTGTTTGTTTTGTGTAAACAGACAAATTGATTTGTGAATTATGCACAAAAATATTCGTGGAACATTGACCCGTTTGAACGTTTGTGATATAATTAACACAAGAATATTTCTGGAAGTGGAACGGAGCGCTCTCATGACTGATAAGGAGCTTAGAAAACTTAAAAGAAGCGAACTGCTGGAAATATTGTACTTCATGCGCAAGGAAATGGATTCTCTGCGGCAGGAGAACGAACAGCTCCGCAGCGAGCTTATTTCAAGACCGCTGGACGACAACGTGGGGGAGATACTCAGCGTTGTGAGGGATATTTCGGTAAAGACCGATAAGCTGTGCGGTATTGCCGAGAGTAAACGTAAAAAATGATCGGAGCGGCGAAAAATGGATAATTTCACTTCGGAGGGGATAGACGCTCTCCCGACTGCCGCCCAACTGGAAAAAGAGATAAAGCGGTCAAAGTATAAAAAGGATTATATAAGGGTGTTTGTGGGGACTGTCTCGTCGCTGGT
>CANRLY010000100.1 GCA_947631585.1 uncultured Clostridia bacterium | reverse complement strand
GTAAAAAACACCTCGTTCACGCCTGCGCCGACAGCCGCTGCCACCTGTTCTCTGGCTTTAAGAACTGCTTTTGCCGCATTCTGTCCCAGCATATAGATACTGGAAGCGTTTCCATACTGTTGTGTAAAATAAGGCAGCGCCGCTTCCAGCGCATTTTTTGAAACGCAGGTAGTTGCGGCGTTATCCGCATAGACAAAGCGTTTTTCCATTATATATCATATCCTTTCAACTGAACGTTTTTCCCTTGCCGCAAAGTTTTTTTGAAAATTCACGGCTGACGGTTTTTTCACTTCGCATATATTATATACCTATTTTGTAGGAAATTCAATAGCCATAATATATTTTTACAATTAAAATACTCTTTAAACCCAAAGGACGCCCGATAGCCGGACGTCCTGATATTATCTTCTGGGAGTTGTGAAGTAGGAATAATCCGACTTGCCCTTTTTCTTGACGGTGTACATTGCCTCGTCGGCGTCCTGAATGACCGAATCGGCGTCCAGCGACTGGTCGCTGAAGTAGGATATACCGATACTGCACCTGACTTCAAAATGTCCCTGAGCGGATTCGCCGTCAAAGCCCTCGCCCAGTTTTTCGATTATCAGTTCGGCAAGTTCGCCGGCTTCATCGGTGGAATTAGTCTCACCGTAGCACACCACGAACTCGTCGCCGCCGTATCTTCCCACAAAGCCGTTGCTGCCGACAAGCGTTTTCAGCGTTTCAGCCGTAAATGCCAGCACCTCGTCGCCCAATGCGTGCCCAAAGGTATCGTTGAAATGCTTGAAGTCGTCCAGGTCTATGAAAAGCACTGCTATCTTGGTCTTTCTCATCTGAGACAGGTCGTACTCGTTAGAGAGGTTGACCTCGAAGGTCGAGCGGTTGAACACATGGGTCAGCGAATCGTAGTTCGCCTTTTTGAGCAGGTTTTCCTCACGGCGTTTAGCACGGTCTATATCCACCATTGCGCCCATTATCTTTGTGACATTGCCTTTGCTGTCCTTGGCGCTTACGCTTCTTACCAGATACCAGGCGTAATCCCCATAGATAGTTTTGAACCTGAACTCGCCCTGCACCGACTCGCCGTTTTTCAGTTTATCCACAAATTCATCGAACTGCGCCTTTTCCTTGCGCTGTACCATACAATTTACAAAGAAGCTGTCCTCGAATTTCAGCGATTTCGCACGGAAGCTGAACTTTGAATTGAAGTTGTCGCTAAACACGATAGAATCCTTTGCCACGTTATACTCGAAGATAATATTGTCCGTCATATCCACAAGGGTACTGTATCTCAGCTCCACCTCGTCGATAGTGTCCATCAGGAAGTTTATGGAATGTCCGATACGCTCCATATCGCCGTTTCCGGCAGACGAATACCTTGCGCTCTTTTCGCCGGAATTATACTTTACGAACAGATTATATATATCGCTCACCGGCTTGGTGAACCGTATCACATACACCACCCAGAGTATCATGCTCAACACGAAAATGAAGAAAGTCGCCGTTCTCTTCTGGTCGTAGAACGCATTGGCGGTCGCTTCTATCTTCTCAGAGCTTATTATCAGGAAAACTCCCCAGGTCTTATCCTTTGAGTTTTTGGTGGAAGATATCCCTCCGCCGAAAATATACATTTTTTCTCCGTTTGAAGTTTTATAGGAAGATGACACCGACTTCCAGTCGCTAAGGGCATTGCCGATATCCTTCTTGACTTCCGAGAGTCCGTCAAAATTATCTATCGCCACGGTATTATCAAAGGGCGAAGTTGCAAGTTCCCCGTTTCTGTCGGAGATCATGACTTCGTACTCCCCTCCGCCGTTGACGGCAGAAAGCGTGCTTTCAAACACACGCATATCGAAGTATTCTTCGCAGTAACCCAGCATTTTTCCCTCGTCCATAACGCTCATCACGCAGCGTATGACTCCGCTGGAATGGTTAGAAAGTGCGCCTATCTCGATTTCCGAAAAACCATACCCCTGGGCAGAAAGTTTCTTCAGATCGTCCAGACTCCTCTGCTGGAGATAGATCCCGTCCGCATATCCGATGGAAGCAGGCAGCATCTCTCCCGAAGCATTATAGACCGCCACTGCCAGCAGGTACTCATTGCTGCCGGCAAGGTCTTTGAGCATAGTTGAGACCAACTGCTCCTGACCGCCGTCACCGCCCATGTAGCTTTTTACAGGTGCGGAAGCTGTAAGATACTTCCCTGTATAGACCATTTCGTCAAATTTATCCGCCATATCGCCGGCAACAAGGCTCACCAGCTTTTCGCTCATGCTGTACTTTTCGTTTTCGCTGACGCTTTTGAACCTGATATTCACTATGATGGTAATAAGTACCACGGGTATGAGCAGCAGAACAGCAAAGCTTAAAATAAGATTTATCTTAGTTTTTATGGCTTTCATTGCCCATCACCCCTTTCATTTCAAACTGGCAGACCGCCGGCGGTATTCCCCGCTGCGGCAGGCTGACACTAAACAAATAATATGATACCACAAATAATTAATTTTTTCAAGCATTTTTCAAAAAAAATTTTCAACTTATGGCAATTTTCATGCCATGCTTAGGCATGGCATTCAGCCCAGGCATGGCTGGTCTGAAAGTAAAAGGCTGTCGGCGTCTTTGCCCTCGGTCTCAAAGATAATGATGGTGTTTTTTCCGGCTTTTAGCAGCGGCGCAGGGATATACAGTCTCTTTTGCGGACCGATATCACGGAACCTGCCGATATTATGACCGTTCACAAAAGCGCAGCCTCTGGAAAAACCGCCGGTGTCCAGAAAAGTATCGCAAGGCTCGTCAGCCGTAAATTCAAACTTGTAAAACGCCGGAACTCCCGGCATATATCCGCTTTCAAGATCGAGTTTTTCAAGCTGGCGCTCATCGAGGGGCAGCCCGAAGATCTCAAAGCCATAGTGCCGACAGTCGTTGACCTTTACACTGCCGCAGATGCCTTTTCTCTGCTTTTCCAGCCCTGTGCCGAAATTCTCCCTGCCGGTATTCTCGCACAGCAGGTCGATGACTGCGCCTTTTTTGCTTTCTGTGACGGCAAATTCCTCACCGATATTGCACAGCTCGCTGTTATCCGCCGAAAACGCCGGTCTGCCGTCAACAAAACACTGAACTCTGTCGGCGGCGTCCTCCAGGCGAATGGTCTCGGCGGACTCCCACTCAGGCAGTTTTGTCCTGTAAAGCACATACCCGTAATAGCTGCCCAATTCCTCCATGCTCACAGGATAGGGAGAAATTTCCGGCTCTGAGATGGAATTTATGACCGAAAACAGGTCAGCCTTTGCGCAGCAGGGAATTTTCCCATAGGCACGGCGTCTTATGTCAGTCGTCAAGGGGATCTCCTTTACAGCCCTGTACCTGCCTATTATCTCCCTGAATAGTTTATATTTAGGGGTTATCTGTCCGTCCTCGGTCAGCGGAGCGTCATAGTCGTAAGAGGTGACGTCGCAATTCTTTGCTCCGCCGTTTTTGCCGCTCATAAAGCCGAAATTCGTTCCCCCATTGAACATATAGAAATTCAGGCTGCCCAGCTTCAGCAGGTCGTCCAGTTCTGAGGCTGCCTTTTCCGGAGGGGTGATGTGGTGTTCCTCTCCCCAGGCGTCGAACCAGCCGTTCCAGAATTCCATACACATAAGAGGTCCGGCGGCTTCTGAGAACTTTTCCATCTGAGAAAACTGCCACTGAGCCGCCGAACCGAAGTTTCCGGTAGGCAATGCGCCCTCCACGCTGCCCGACCTGAAAGCGGACTCTTTCCACGGACCGTCGGAAGTGACCAGCGGCACTGTCACGCCAAGCCTGCGCATAGTGTCCCTGAGAAAGCGCAGATAAGCCTTGTCGTTGCCGTAATAGCCGTACTCGTTTTCTATCTGCATAAGTATTACCCTGCCGCCGTTCGTTATCTGATAAGGGACAAGCTTTGGGATAAGCTGAGAATAATACTCCTCAACTGCGTCAAGGTACGGTTTATAGGAGCAGCGCAGGCGCATATTCCCGTCTTTAAGCAGCCATGCCGGAAGTCCGCCGAACTCCCATTCAGCGCAGATATACGGAGACGGTCTGAGTATCACATAAAGTCCCAGCTCCTGAGCTGTCTCTATGAACCGGCAGACGTCTCTGTTCCCCTCCCACAGGAATTTTCCTCGTTCAGGCTCGTGATAATTCCAGGGGATATAGGTCTCAACGGCATTGCAGCCCATATTCACCAGTTTTTCCAACCTGTCACGCCAATATTCGGGAACGATCCGGAAGTAATGTATCGAACCGGATATTATCTGAAACGGTTCTCCGTCCAGCCTGAAGCAGTCGCTTATCTCAAAAACCGCCATATCTGAATACCTCACTTTTTCGTTTGTTCAGTTCTTCTGAAAACCGCCACATAGTCGTTGACGGTCACCTGTTCATAACCGTTTGCCAGGAAATACCCTACGCTGTACTTCTCGCTTTTGTATCTCAGGTCAAGCACATAGTAATCCGCCGTCTGCTTGGTATAATCCAGATCGTAAAGGATATCCCTGTCTGAAAGGTTAGCCACCAAAAAGGTAGAAGCCGCCACGCTGGCATCGTCAGGTATAAGTTCCAGCGACTGAGCGATAGTTTCGTGTTCTTCCATATTGGCACGATAGGTCTCGATTATTCCGAAGCGGCTGAAATACATGGAAGAAAACGCCAGCGCCGCCGACACCGCCGCAGGTATCAGGACACGTTCTCTTCTGCCTTTTGGGAAGTCAGCGGAGTTGACAGCCGTCAGGTAGATGATAAAAGCCGCCGACCCGAACACATACTGGAAGTTTATATCATGCTGATAGGCGTAGTCGGACATAAGGTTCACGACTATGGCAGGTCCAAGCAGGATAAAGCGTGAGAATTTGCGGGTCATGAGCGGTATGAACAGCACAGGCAGCAGCAGCTGGAATATGAACGTTATTTTATCATTCTGAAAACATTCGGATATGAGATAGGCAGGATTTCTGAAAGCGGTAATTATCACGCCGATCATGCTGACCGGTTCGCCGTCTTTGTTGAAGTTCTCATACCTGCCGAACATCACGCCCTCGCCGAATTTTTCCATACAGCCGATGACCGCAGCGAAGTAGACCACAGCGGCGGCGGTAACGGCTGCCCCGAAACGGCGGTCCTTGCCGGAGATGATAAGGTATATCCCGAAAAACGCCACATACATCGGTGCGTCCTCCTTGACCAGCATCACAAGCAGCGCAGCCGCAGATGCAGGGAGGTATTTTTTACATTCAGTAAAATAAAACAGCCAGAGCAGAAACGGCGCAAGAAACACGTTCTCGTGGAGGTAGTAAAGGTTTCCTCCGACGGTCGCAGGCATTATCAGGTAGCTTACTCCCAGCAGTGCGGAAGTCAGGTATGAATGTCCCAGTTTTCTTGCCAGCAGCAGAAGGGGTATTACTCCGCTGACGACTATTATCCCCTGGGAGACCAGCAGGGTCTCCGGCGTCGGGAACAGCGCATACGCCGGCAGCAGCAGGTAGTAGACCGGCGAAAAATGCACTGCGAAGTGAGAAAGCAGTCTGTCACGTTCGCAGGTGGTAAGCGGGGTGAATGTTTCTTTAAGATAGTGGAACATCTGGGAGAATATCCCGAAATCGTAGTTGGGAGTCCAGCAGGCTTTATAGTTCAGCACGGTAACTATCCCGACAAACGCCACGGTAAACAAAGACACGGCAATTGAAACCGCACAGCATATCCAAGGTTTAATATCACGGGAAAAAGCGGAGCTGCTGAAAGCATAGGAGCTAACCAGCGTCATTATCAGCGCCGCCCCCATATAGAAGCCAAAGTCGCTGCGCTGCGGTAGCGTAAAAGCAAAGAAGAGAAAAGCGCAGAAAAACAGGATATATTTCAGATATTTTTTCAGCACGGGCAGGCAAGCCGCCGCAAAGCACAGCAGGAACACAGCCAGGCATTTCAGCAAGCCGTAGTTCTTAAAAAATTCAACGTCTGTAAAAAGCAAGCTGCCGCTGAAAAGCCTTTGGATAACGCCCATGGCAAACCACGCTGTCAGCAGCCGGACGATGATCGTCTGCGAGAAAGCGTTTTTCAGCGTTAATGTAAATTCTTTCCAAAAACCGGTCTTTTGCTCGTCCGTATCATTTTGTAAATTTGGCGAATCCGGCACGGCGGTATCCCTCCTTTCCGGCAGGTCTGAGCTTACAGACCACACCTGCTGTTGGGGAAAACCTTTCTGAAGAAAGGTTTTCCCCAACAAAAAACAGGGGCTGAAATTATTTTAATATATTTTTTCCATTTTTTCAACCCTTGCGGAAAAAATATTGCTTCCGGAGGGGGAGTTACGGCGATTTAAGCGTGAAAAAGCTAATTATTTATTAATAACTTTAAAATATTAACTTACAATATATGAATTTGCTTGACTTAAACGACAAAATGAAATATACTGATATTGTATGTAAAACAAAAATGCCGTGTGGTATCAATATTTAGGGGTAATTATGGATAACAACATCAGGTCAAAAAGCAGATTCAAGGAGAAAAGCATAGTTGCTGCTGCTCTCATTATCATTTTCACTATTCTGGTGATAACTATTTCATATTTCGTTATAAGCCGCATTACTGAGGATCGCTGTCTGGAGCGTATGCAGGAAGCGGCTGACACCGTTACCGACGATATCAGCCTTAAACTTTCCAGAGACAGTTCCACCCTCAATTCATTTGCGGAGATAATCTCCAGCCAGGACTATGTGGCAGACGAGGCAGGTTTGCAGGACGTAATGTCAAAAGTCACGCCGCTTACCGTTTCCGGTCAGATAAACCTGCTGCTTCCGGGGAATATCATCATTTCTTCCAGCGGAAGATCTCTTGACGCCACCGGCAAGATAGATTTTGAATATGAAGCCTCTCTGGGGGAACACGTCACCGACAGAATGGTCAGCATCACAGACGACAACAAGCTGGTCATCAGGCATTTTGTACCTGTTGAGAAAAACGGCAAAACCATTGCAATGCTTTACACCACCACCAACCTTGCCAAGCTCCCCGACACGCTCAACCTTAAAAACATCTACAACGGCAAGGCGGTGTTCTTCCTTATAGACCGTCACAACGGCGACCTGCTGATGGATACTTTCCATGAGTCTCTGGGAAACATATCTGATTTT
>CANRLY010000099.1 GCA_947631585.1 uncultured Clostridia bacterium | reverse complement strand
TCCCCTTTTATCCTTTCTTTAGGACCGCCCATTCCCGTGCCGTCAGGGTCTCCGCCCTGTATCATAAATCCAGGTATCACCCTGTGGAATATCAGTCCGTCATAGAACCCCTGTTCCACCAGCTTCAGAAAATTCGCCACTGTGATGGGGGCGTGTTCGGGATAAAGCTCCAGCTTCATCTTGCTGCCGTTTTCCATTTCAATAACTACCACAACACATCACCTTTCCACATCATTCCTGAGAGCTTCTTGGCAGCTGACCTGCTTCGTTCCTCTCGATAAGATCAGCAAAATACAGGTGGTAAGCCGACTTCGGCTTTTCCTTTCCGAAGAGACTTTTCTTCACCGGGTCGCTGTAAGCGATGTAGTCGGGCTTTCCGCCGTCGATGACCGCATATATCCTGTCGCTCTTGGCAAACTCCCCGTCCACTTCCAGGTTCTTGTCAAAGCAGCAGAAGATATCCTTTGTGACTATCGTCAGCAGTCTTTTTATCCTCTCGTGGTTTTCCAGACCCTCCCAGTCGCTCAGTTCCTTTTTGAAAAATTCCGTCACCGGGACGCCGTTACATTCCATCTTCTTGATTATTCTTGCCAGAGCCACCGACTGATCTTTTTCCGTAAGCCTCTCATAGGGAACGTTCTTGTACTCTTCGATATACTTAGCCACCGTCTTTAAAAACAGCTTGTCATACAAAAACGGTTTTCCTTTCTCAGAGTAGGAAATTATAGGGTTATCCAGTTGAATGTTCATCAGATATCTGTCCTTTCTTTCTTATATTCTTATTTTCATGATAAACCTGAATTATTGGTCTGCGCTCTCCATTTTGATCTTGGGGTCTTTTTCCCTTTCCAAAGCATATATCCTCTCCAGCTTCTTTCGTATCTCGTCCAGGTCTTTCTGCTTCAGTTCAGGGATACTGTTCACATAATCTATCGGCTTTGCCATTACGTCCTCATCAAAGAACTCCTTGATCTTTTCTTTCTGCGCAGAAGTCAGCCCCGGCATGGAATTAATGATATCCTGCCGTTTTGCTGCACGCTCCATATCGAAAGCTTCCAGCTTGCTGCGGAACTCCTCCTCAGAGATAACGCCGAACCCGTAATCTATCTCCTCGCCGTCATCGCTGGTCAGGTAATCGTACTGCTCCGAAAGAGCCTGCACTTTCTCCTCGATGTCCGACTCGTCAGCCGCAGCTATCCGCCCGTAGACCACCTTGCTCTCCTTGTCACGGATCTCCTTTACTGTATCTTCAAACCGTGAGCCGGCGGCGTCCATAGCCTTTTCCGAGATGCCCTCTATCATGTAATGCTGCGGTTCACGCTCGTCACGCTCTTTCAGTTCAACGGCAAGCTGCTCCATGCTCTTTTCCAGTACTTTCGGATTTATTCCCCTTGGTCCGTTGAATATCTTCGGCGCAGCAAAAGAATCAGGCGAAAGATCGCTCACCTTTTTCATGCTGGCAGATTCAAACTCCGCAGGGGCTTCCGGCTTGACCGGCGTTGCGCTCCTGACAGGTCCGGTCTCCGGTGGGGGGAGCTTGCTTTTCTTTTTTCCGAACAGACCCATATAGTCACCGCCTTAAAATTTTACTCAACTACGTTACTCCGCTGCCTGTCCTGCCGTGCAGACCGCCGGCAGCGGCAAACTTCACCTCATATTATTATAATACATTCCCATAAAAAAAGCAAATAAATCCGAAATTTTTTTCATTATTTTAACTTTACTTAAAGAAAATTAAATTTTTCTTATTAATTTTTACCGCAAAAAGTTTTTGTTCATATATTTCTAATTTATACGACATAAAAATTTGATAAATATAGTGCTGTATTAATATATAATAATTTTAATAGTATTTATTAATTTGTTTAAGCATAAATTAATTTTTCGCTTGGGAGATGATCATTTTGGCAACAGACAGACTCGGCGGAACAGTAATGGAACTGTTCGCTTATAACCCATACCGTGTGCTGGGAGTAGCTGTAGATTCAACTCAGGAACAGATAGACGAGACATATAAAAAGCTCCTTGCCATGTGCGAAGACGGCACTATCAATACATATAAGTCGCCGTTCGACTTCCCGTCCCTGCCGCCTTTCCAGCGCAATTCCGACTCCCTTCCGGCTGCCTATTCCAAACTGGAAGGCGACGTTTACAAATGCTTTGCTTTCTCGGAAAGTCTCTATGCGGTAAGCCTTTCCCAGGCTGACATTGCCATTCAGATCTCGAATATAGACAGCTATGACAAATTCCTCAGCTGCTATATGTGGCTCATAATCAACGATAAAAATCTTTTCCAGAAAAACCTCTGGTTCAAGATCGCAAAGCATATCGACCTGCTCATCTGCTCCACTCCCGACCAGTGGGCTACCCTTTTCGACCACCGCTTCCCAAAGCCGGTCTACGAGAACGATATGGACAGCCTTAAAGGTTTTTATAATACTTTCTGCGAAATTATCCTCTTCCCCCTGAAAGAAATGGTAAGAGGTTCTATGGAATGTGCCACCGCTTCCGAAGTGCTTTCCATCGCTTTGTTCGACGGCGACGTGTCAACTTTCATGTCCGAACTTGAAAACGCCGACAAGAAGCAGAAAAAAACCTCCGGAAGAAAAACTCCCGCCATGCCGGAAGTCAGCCTGCTCGTTCCCCCCGACCTGGATACCCCTAAACCCTCAGAAGCCGCCGACAAGGAGGAGACTCATTCAGTTGACCTGCTGGAGGGCGTGGAGGAAGAAAATATCTATACCGAAGCCCTCAACAGAATGATCGAGTCCAACCGTGCAAGAAACCAGGTAATTAAATCGGTGGACACCACAAAAGTCTTTGGCAACGGAAACCTGGGCAAGGAGGAGGACGTGGAGCTTACTATGGACAGCGTAAACTCCAAGAACTTCGACTCCTCAAGGCTTGATTCCCCGTATGAGATCGACCCGGCTAAAGAAGAGAAAAAGGTATATAACGTTGATATCTCCGATATGCTCAATCCCCAGCTGGAAGGCAGGGCTTCCTCTGAAATGCGTGAGAGCTTTTCGGGAAATATGGATTTCACCAATAAAGAAAAAGGTCTGAAACGCAATAAGTTCCTGCTGAAATTCGTGGTATTCCTTATAATCGTCGCCATCTGTGCGACCATCGGCTACACATTCCGGGAGGAGATATGGGACGTGGTAGGACCTATCATTGAAAAGGTCATAGATGCGGTAAAGGACTTTTTCAAGAGCGGAAGCAGATAGCTTGAAAGCTTGAATTTGATGCAGGTCTCCGTGAAATGTTACGGAGACCTTATTATTTTGTGAATTTTTATGTTTAACTGCAACGAACTGCCTTAAAATTCACACTAAGTATATGAAACGTTTCTGAAAATGAGGTGACGGCGTATGGATATTGCCGACAACAACGATCCGGCTTTGACATTCACCAAGCTTTATTCCGAAGTCTACAGCGATCTGTACTACTATGCGCTGTCACGGCTGGGCGACCCGGACAACGCCGAGGACGCTGTGAGCGAGGCGGTGCTGGACGCCTATAAAGGCTTCCGGAAACTCCGTGATTATAAGCGGTTCAAAAGCTGGATATTCAAGATACTTGACCGTAAACTGAAATATATCTACCGTGAGCTCCGCCGCAGACCGGAGGAGTCCGATCGCCAGGAAGTGTTTATCAGCGACTTCAGCGGAGTGGAAGTCCTGGACGCTTTAAAGGTGCTGAACGAAAACGAAAGAACGGTATTCAGCCTTTCGGTCATAAACAACATGACTTCTCAGGAGATATCCGAGATCACAGGCATGAACTCTTCGACCGTCAGAAGCCACCTGCTCCGGGCAAGAAAAAAGCTCAGAACAGATCAGCTTGAACACGAGATACAATAGAAAGGAAACAACATGAGTGATTTTAAAAGCAGCAAAAAGATCAGAAACGCCTTGGAAAAAGATTTTCCCGTGCCAAAGTCGCTGAAGCCGGAAAATATTTCCGAGCTTATAAAAAGCTGCGATGAAAAGCCGGTCAGACATACGGGCGTGTTCTCCATGGCGGCAGCTCTGGCAGCCTGTATTGCTATCGTGGCGGTAACAGCAGCCGCCGCACTGAGATTCGCTCCTCAGCCCGATACGGACATCTACACAGATAAGTCGGATAAGTCGGTCAAAACTTCCACCTTGCCGGCAGTTGAAAACGACTCAGAGCCTGCCGATGACGAGCGGAAGTTGTTTGACCAGATAGAGCAGCTCAAACTCAACAGCCAGCAGCACGACCAGACCTACGAAGATGTAAACCACCCGATACAGATATCCGGCGTCAGCACCCGTAACGACCGCCTTGCAGCCATGGAGTCCCCGGAGGGCAGCAACGGCTATGCCCTGCCGTCCAGCCTAGCAGCAGATGAGTACAATATTTATTATGCGACCGGCGATAATATGATATATGTGCTGAGAAAAGGCAGCAGCGGCGAACTTATTACAATTGCCGAAACAAATATCACCGGCGGACAGCTGGTCGGTCAACCGCAGATAATTCTCACCGGCGGCTCGTTATTTGTAGCTTACACCACCAAAAATTCCGACACTGGCTATACCACCCACCTGGACGGCTACAACACTGCCATGTTCACACGGTTTGCGGAATATTCCCAGAGCGGCTCTCTGGTAGACCTGCGCCTGGTGGATTTTGATTTTTACCTGGTAACCCAAAGCTCCCTCAGCGAGATAGAACTGACGACCCCGGACGCTCTTTCCGGTCAGCTGCCCGGATACTATTACCACTACTCCGGCAATGAAGCCGACCTTTCAGAATCTTCCAACCAGTACGATATAAATACCAGATTTTGCAGCTCCCTGACAGGCGAATGTGTCACCAACATAGGCGTGATAAGCAGCAACTTCGGCGAATCCCTGTCCTGCCGCTATCTGAGCATTTTCGGCGGCGACAGCGTGACCGCTTATTTCGGCAGATCAGGACTTTATATATCCACCGCCACATATATGGGACAGGGCTGCCGGTCGGAACTGTTCAGCATAGTATTCCAGGCTGATCCCTATGATGTGAAGATAACCGGCAGCTTCGCTTTTGACGGCAGGATAACCGACAGCAGCTGCCTTAACGAATACACCAATTATCTTCGGGTAGCCGCAACCGACGACTCCGACGGCATGAACAAGATCTATGTGCTTTTCTACTCCGGTCTTGAGCTGGAAGGTTCAACTGAGGGCTTCGGCGAAGGCAGCTATATCAGCGGAGTGAAATTTGACGGGAACTTCGCTTACATTCTCACCTACGGCTCAGATGACCCACTGTTCTTTGACCTTTCAGATCCCTCCCAGCCATATCAGGTCCCGACATCGGTGGGGGCGATGCCATACTTGCGTATGTGTACATTCCCCTATGGCTCAGACAGCCTAGTGAGCGTTGGTTCAGACCCCAACGACCCGGAGAACGGCACGCTTATCTATATGTATCAGCAGCAGGAAAATGGCAGTTATCTGGAATCAGCCAGGTTATCGCCGGGGGCGGATATAGATACTCTCACCGTTGACGGCGGTATTTACTCCGACTCTCGTTCCGGCGTGATAGGCTTCCCCTGCTCAGAGGACGGCAAGCCTGAGTATATCTTTGTGAGAGCGAATAGCTTCTCCGGCATGGAACTTGAAACCAAAGTGACCTTTGAGGGCGTTCACACAGAGGACGTTATCTGCAAAGCGCTGAATTACGACGACACGATATATGTGTTCTTATCGAATGTAGTCAAGGAAGTGTCATTGAGCAGCGGCAGTATCGAGGCTGAATATACGCTTGAATAACACGGAAATAAAACGGTCCGGCATGAACTCACATCGCCGGACTGTTTTTATTTTCAGCCTTTTTGAGTTTTACGCTTTCTCAGACACAAAATTATCGTCACAGCCGCAAACACCAGCGGAAACACTGCGCCAGCCATTATTCCCTGCCGGAGTGATATCTGCTCTGTTCCCAAGCCGGAAAAAATATCGTTTTTAAAAAGCTCAGGCAGCGCTCCCGAAGTTACCCTGTCTGAAACTGCGCCCACCAGAGACGGTCCTAATGCACAGCCTGCGTCGCCGGCAAGGGCAAGCATTGCAAACATGGCAGTTGCACCGCCGGGACACAGCTGCGCCGACAGACTGTACACTCCCGGCCACATTATCCCCACAAAGCAACCGGTCAGGGCGCAGCCGGCAAGTGACAGCAGCGGATAGGGCGAAAACACCGTCAGGCAGTAGCTTGCCACGCACATCGTCCCTGATATCGCCAACGCCTTTTTCAGCGGGAATTTTCCGCCTTTTATACCGAAAAACGCCCTTGCGCTGCCCATCAGCGCAGCAAATGCGCAAGGCCCAAGTATGTCACCCACCGACTTATCCACTTTCAGACCCAGTTCCGCAAACAGCGACGACCATTGAGACACAGCCATTTCCGACGCCCCGGAACATACCATCAGCAGCGCCAGCAGCCAGAAGATCTTCATGGAAAACAGCTTTCTCAGCGGCAGCTTCTCAGTGGTCTCCTCCAGCGTTCTTATTGGCACGACCGCAAACATCGCCATGTCCGCCAGGGGTATCACTGCCCAGATAAGCGGCAAAAACCGCCAGTTTTCTATCCCTGCGGTAACAAAGTATCCGGTGGACAGCAGCACTACTCCCACCTGCCCCCAGCAGTAAAAGCTGTGAAGCAGGCTCATCGCCGAGGACTTCTGCTCTCCGGGGAGGGCTTCCACCATTGGGCTGACTATCACTTCCATCATTCCGCCGCCTATGGCGTTTAACATCATTGCCGCCGCTATCCCCACAAACGGGTCTATTGCAAAAGGCAGAGTTCCCAGCGCAGCCAGTCCCAGAATATTCGCAGCGCAGCCCATAAGTCCGCAGACCCTGTAGCCCAGCTTTCCCACAAAAGCGGCAGCCGCAATATCTATCGCTATCTGAACGACAAAATTCACCGTTATCAGCACAGCTATCTTCTCTATAGAAACGCCGAACTGCCGTGAAAACGTCACAAACAGCAAAGGCGGCAGGTTGTTCACCACTGCCTGTGCAATGTACCCCAGATAGCAGGCAGCCAGCGTGTGCTTGTAATCCAGCTTCATATCAAGACCCTCATTTTCAGAATTTACCTATTATATTTAAACTTTTCCGCCAAATGCTAATAGC
>CANRLY010000098.1 GCA_947631585.1 uncultured Clostridia bacterium | reverse complement strand
CCTGCCGATGTCTGAGGAACTGGAACGCCTGTCCGCAAGACTTGCCAGATATATCGACCGCTTTAAGGGAGAAAAGGAAAAAGTCACCCTGATAACCGATAATATGGTGGAAGGTATGCTGCTTCTTGACCAGAACCGCAATATCCTCTCTGTGAATAAAAGCGCAGTCCGCTTCCTGTCGGACGACCCCTCCGCATCCCAGCCTGAAAGTATAGCTTCCTTTGCCGGAAAGAATATCTCCGGACTTTCCCATAACCCCGACCTCCTCGAAGCAGTGGAAAAAGCCGCTGAGACCGGCACTGCCTATGGGGTGTTCCCGTCGCTGGACAGACAGCTGCAATTTTATGTGAATAAGGCAAGCTTCGATAACGAGCACGGCTTTATGATACTCCTGGTGGACGCCACCGAAAAGATCCGTGCTGACGAGATAAGAAAAGACTTTTCCGCTAACGTCTCTCACGAGCTAAAGACCCCTCTTACCACTATAAAAGGCTTCGGCGAAATGCTGGAAAACGGCATTATCACCGATCTGGAGTCGGTGAAAAAATACGGCGGCACTATCTACCGTGAAAGTGAACGCCTGCTCCACCTGATAAACGATATTATCCGGCTGTCTGAGATAGAAGAGGCTTCTCCCGACGAATTTATAAGCGACGTAGACCTGAAAAGGTCTGCCGAGGACGCCGCCGAGATACTCCAGTTCAAAGCCGACAGCCACCAGGTCTCCGTTTCGGTGTCCTCAGATGAGGAAAACTTTACCATAAAAGCCCATAGCGGCTATATTTCGGAGCTTTTTCTCAACCTTATCGACAATTCCATAAAATATAATAACCCCGGCGGCAGCATCTGGGTAAATGTCCGTAAGGATAAGAACAACGCCGTCATAACAGTAAAGGACAACGGCATCGGTATCCCAAAAGAACATAGGGAACGTATCTTTGAACGGTTCTATCGGGTGGATAAGAGCCGCTCAAAACAGACCGGCGGCACAGGCCTGGGACTTTCCATAGTGAAACATATCGCCGCCTACCACCACGGCAGCGTGAATATAGAGAGCGAGACCGGCAAAGGCACCTGCGTTACCGTGATATTGCCGGAATATCGGTTCTGAGAAGGCTTTGGAATAAAAATTTTATAATTACTTATAAAAAATTTGTCAATTTGAACAATGGGGCTACTTGACAATTATGCACAATAACGATATAATAATTTTATGTTATGTTTTCGCAAGGGGAATTTTGCCAATAATAAAAGGGGAACACTTGTAACTGCGAAACTACAGAAAATAAACCCAGTATAGGAGGAATAATTATGGCAGGTACGGCTAATACAAAGAAAACGAGCCTTGTCATGCCCAAGACTATCACAAAGGAAAAACTGAAAGAGGAACTGGTCAAGATCCTTAACGACGAATATGCGGTAACGCCGGAAGAAGCGTCCGATAAGCAGGTCTATGAGGCTCTTTCCAAGATAGTCGTGAAGATATTGAGCGATAAGAGAAGGCGTTTTGTGAACAAGACTCACTCCGCAGGACGCAAACAGATATATTACCTTTCTATGGAATTTCTTATGGGACGTTCCCTTAAAACCAGCCTTTATAACCTGGAAATGGTGGGGGAAGCAACTGAAGTCCTGAAAGATTTCGGGATAAATATAAACGGCATATATGAAATGGAACCTGACGCAGGTCTGGGAAACGGCGGTCTGGGCAGACTTGCCGCCTGCTACCTTGACGCTCTTGCCACAAGGGGCTACTGCGCTACAGGATATTCCATCTGCTATGAGTACGGTATCTTTAAGCAGAAACTGGAAGAGGGCTGGCAGACCGAATTTCCCGATAACTGGCTGCCCGGCGGAAAGATCTGGCTCGTGCCTAACCACGATAAGAGCATAGAAGTACACTTTGACGGTGAACTGAAAGAATACTGGGATCAGCAGTACCACTGCGTTACCCACGAAAACTATACCACCGTTCTTGCAGTACCTTACGATATGTATGTTTCCGGCTTTGACAGCGAGGGCGTTTCCAAGCTCAGACTGTGGAAAGCCGAATGCCCCAGCTTTGATATGAGTATGTTCAATAAGGGCGACTACTCTAAGGCGCTGGGTCAGAATATCATCTCCCAGGCTATCACCAAGGTGCTTTATCCTAACGATAACCACGCCGAGGGCAAGTCCCTCCGACTGAGACAGCAGTATTTCCTCTGCGCAGCTTCTATAGGCGATATCGTAAACCACCATATGAGCGTTTACGGCACTCTGGATAACCTTGCCGATAAGGTGGCTATCCATATAAACGATACCCACCCGACTCTTGCTATCCCGGAACTTATGAGAGTCCTCCTGGACGACTGCGGCTATGAATGGGATAAGGCATGGGGAATAGTTACAAAGACTTTTGCTTATACCAACCATACCGTAATGCAGGAAGCTCTGGAAAAATGGGACTGCAACCTCCTGAAATCGGTAACTCCCAGAATTTTCTCCATTATAGTTGAAATAAACGAACGCTACTGCCGCAGACTGTGGGAAGCTACCCACGATGAAGCTAAGTGCAGCAGAATGTCCATTATCTCCCCGAATAATATGGTCAAGATGGCTAACCTCTGCGTTCACGCCAGCCATAGCGTAAACGGCGTTGCCAAGATACACTCTGAGATCATCAAGAACGAGACCTTTGCAGACGAGTATTCCATCACTCCGGATAAGTTCAAGAACGTGACTAACGGTATCGCCTATAGAAGATGGCTCTATCAGTCAAACCCCGGACTTACCCAGCTGCTTACCGAGTGTATCGGGGACGGCTTCCTTAAAGACGCCGCCCAGCTCTCTAAGTTCAAAAAGTTTGAAAAGGATACCTCCGTCCTTGAACGCCTTGCAAAGATAAAGCAGGAAAATAAAACAAAATTTGCAAAGTATGTCAAGAACCAGTACGGAACTGCCCTTAATACCGACTCTATCTTCGATGTTCAGGTGAAGAGACTTCACGAGTATAAGAGACAGCACCTTAATGCGCTTAATATCATCGCTGAGTATAACTACCTGAAAGCCAATCCCGACGCCGACTTCACCCCTAAGACTTATATCTTTGCGGCAAAGGCAGCTCCGGGCTACTACCTGGCAAAACAGATAATCAAGCTTATCTGGAATATCTCCGAGCAGCTGAAAAAAGAACCTAAGATCAATAAGAAACTGTCTGTCATCTTCCTTGAGGACTACTGCGTTTCACTGTCTGAGATACTTATGCCGGCAGCCGAGATCTCAGAGCAGATCTCCCTTGCAGGAACTGAGGCTTCCGGTACGGGCAATATGAAGCTTATGATAAACGGCGCAGTTACCCTGGGAACTATGGACGGCGCAAACGTTGAGATACACGAGCAGGTGGGAACTGACAATATCATCATGTTCGGTATGGAAGTAGATGAGGTCAACAGAAGAAAACCCGACTATAACGCCGACGATATCTATATGTCAAACCCCATTATCAAAGATGCGATCGACCTGATGTTCAAGGGAATAAACGGCGAGACTTTCGGAGAAGTGGCAGGCTCTCTCAAGACCACCGACCCCTATATGGTGCTGGCTGACTTTGATTCTTACCAGATGGCTCAGAAGTACGCTTCTGAATGTTACCTGGATAAAATGAAGTGGCAGAAGATGTCCCTGAACAATATCGCCGGAGCTGGTATTTTCTCAGCGGATAGGTCTGTTGAGGACTACGCAAGAGACATCTGGCATATTTGATAAAAAAGTGTACAAGAGCTTCCCTGAAATAAGGGAAGCTTTTTGTTTGTTTCTATAAAAATAATGAATGTATGCCGCTGCCTTGTTGACAATAGTAAAAAATTTGTGTATAATTAGTCTCAGCGAAAACGTTTTATTGTTTTGAAAAAAATGGGAGGAAATTTTATGGAAAACAAGAAATTCTGTGCTTTCTGCGGCGCTGAACTTAAAGCCGATGCGCAGTTCTGTGCAAAGTGCGGAGCAAAGCAGCCGGAAAAAGCGGCCGCTCCGGCAGCCCCTCAGACACAGGCAGAAACTCCGACTGCTTCGTCGTTTGGAAATAATAATAACGGCGGCGCATACGGCAGCAATAATAACTCCGGCGCTTTCGGCGGCAGTGCGCCTGCTCCGGCTGTCAGCGCAGATAGCGGCAAGACCGAAGTTACCGCCGGCATGGACCCCGACAGACTCAAGAAGATACTCCCCATCGCCGGAATAGCCATACTGGTTCTGGCAGTGGTGATAGCAGTAGTCTGCATTATCGTGAACGTTACCAAGTATACAACGATAGACGCTCAGGAACTGTTCAGACTGAAAACTTCCGGCCTTAACGGCTCAGGCAAGGCTGTGGGAGCTTTCGCCGTAGACCCTGAGATAATCTACGCTATCGGCGACGCAGATGATTATAAAGATACCGATGCGTTCGTGAAAATGCTCCTTTCCGGCAGCGATGCGGACTACGAAGAAGCGTATGATACATATGACGAGCTTGATGACGAAGCTAAGGAAAAGTATAAGGATATCAAATCTTCCGACTACCTGAGCTTTGATGAGAAAGAAGTTGCCAAGGCTTTTGAAAAGGCTGACAGCAAAAGAGACGCCGCCGATATGAGGGACGTTATCCTTGAAGAGGTAAGATTTGACCTTTCTAAGGAAAAAGACCTTAAAAACGGCGATAAGATCAAGGTCGAAGTTGATTACGACGAGGACGAACTGAAAGATAATAACATCAAGCTGAAAAACACCGAGTTCGAGGTGGAAGTAAAAGGCCTGCTGGAAGCTGAAGCTCTTGACGTGTTCGATGGCATTAAAGTTACTTTCGAGGGAACTTCCGGTTCGGGCGAAGCTGATTACAATACCAGCGAAGCAAACGAATTTGTAAGGGATAACTTCTCCTTCTACCTGGATAGTGTCTATGGCTTGTCAAACGGCGAAAAGATAACGCTGGAAGTCGAGTACCACGGCTATATGGACTACGATGAGGACAACAAGGGCGTAATGACTTCCGACGGCGAGCATTTCTATACCTTTGAAAAAGATTCAACTAAGGAGTTTACAGTCGAGGGTCTTAAAGAACTTGAAGCCGTTGATATTTCCCAGTATGTTGTTCTGGAATACAGCGGAGTTTATCCCGACCTCTATATAGATTGGGAATTCAAAGAGGATACTCCCGATTATGTAAAGGATAACGTTTATATCTACCTGGACTATGAGGACGATGACCTTGTAGAGGGCGGAAAGATAACCTTGGAGGCAGACGCCTACAGCAGCTTTGCAGATGAAGGCTATAAACTGTCAGCCGAGACCTATGAAGTTGATTTTGATATGAATAAGGTCGAAAAGTATATCACCGCTTCCGATATCACAAAGGATACCTACGCTTCCGAGATGGACGCTTACGCTAAGGACAGAGCCAACAACTATGTGAACAGCTACCCCGAATATGAATTTGGCATAGTTGATTCCATTACTTCCGTTGACCTTGCAAGAGTCTATGTAAGGATAAATAAGGACCAGGACGACTGGTGGAACTCTAAGAACCAGCTGATAAGAGTTTACTCTGTTACCTGCCAGCGCACCCGTGACGATAAGCAGTCCCAGGGCAAGTTCTATATCATCACCTATACCAATAACGTGGTGGTTTCCGGCGATGGAAATACATTCGCAGAACTGGACGAGTACGACCTTAACAGCACTTCCATGATAGACGGAAAAGAAGTTATCGCAGAATATGGAACGTCTAACGATGTTTACGACGTTACTGAGATCAAAGTAAAGTAACTTCCCAAAAATATAATACCAGAACTCAGCGGACGGGCAAGTCCGCTGTTTTCTTATGATGAAAGGAGAAGCCATGGATAAGACCAAAGCCGCCGCAGTCCTGAAAAGCGGAGTTTTCTGGGCTGTGCTGTTCGCCGTGGCAGCCGCCTTGTGCGCAGGGTACCTGATCTATAAAAAGACCCACCAGCAGACAGGAAGATTCGCCGTGATAAATGTTAAAGGCGAGACCCTTACGACCCTCCCCCTGGGCGAAGATACCGAGTATACCTTTTTCACTGAAAGAGGGGTAAATACCGTCATGATAAAGGACGGCAAGGTCAGCGTGAGCTACTCAGACTGCAAAAATCAGATCTGCGTTGATACCGGAAGTATCTCCCATGTGGGAGAAAGTATAATCTGCGCTCCCCATCGGCTGACGGTGACCGTTACCGGAGAGACAGACACTGATGTTGTGGTAGTTTAGGGAAAGGAGAGCCGATTTGAAGATAAAAGATATGACCGTTACGGCTTGCCTTGCCGCCGCTGCGCTGGTGGTGTTCGTGATAGAAGCGCAGCTTCCGCCGCTGGGAATACCCGGAGTAAAACTGGGACTTTCCAATGCGCTGGTGCTTATGGCAATGGCAGTTGTCGGAAGAAAACACGCCGCAATGGTGCTTTTTGTAAAAATTATCCTTGGAAATATTTTCGCCGGCACTCCGGCAAGCTTTCTGTTCAGCCTTTTCGGGGGAGCGGCGGCTTATGCTGTGATGGCGCTGACTTTTAAATTTTTCGGCAGGAATAAAATGTGGGTGACCTCCGCCCTGGGCGCTCTGGCAAATAACGCCGGACAGCTTGTCGCCGCCCTGCTCATAATGAGGACTTCTGCGGTGCTGGTCTATATTCCGATGCTGGTGATAGCAGGTCTGGCGGCAGGGATATTCACCGGACTTGCGGCGCAGTTTTCAGTGAGAGCCTACGATAAGCTCCGCCGCTGACCTTGCCCCACCAGACCCCAAACCGTTTTCCACGAACCCCCCTGCGCTGAATTTCCCCGCCGGCTGCCGGAAAAGCAGCGGCAAATGTCAGTCTGCCGAAGCAGAAAACCGCCGTGCGACCCCACGGCGTGTAAGTTCCTCCTCACCGCAGTAGGGGGGAATGTTTTCCACGCCCCTGCGCTAATTTCACCTACGCCTGCCAAAAAAGCAGCGGCAGGTGTCAGTCTGCCAAAGCGAAAAACCGCCGTGCGACCCCACGGAGTATAAGTCCCTCCGCACCGCAGTAGGGGGGAATGTTTTCCACGCCCCCTGCGCTAGATTCTCCCCGCTGGCTGCCGGAAAAGCAACGGTAGATGTCGGTCTGCCGAAGCAGAAAACCGCCGTGCGACCCCACGGCGTGTAAGTTCCTCCTCACCGCAGTCAG
>CANRLY010000097.1 GCA_947631585.1 uncultured Clostridia bacterium | reverse complement strand
AGCTCTCATGCCAAATTCCTGTACGCCAAGGTAGACCGCATCTGCCCCGAAGTCGATAGCTGCGTTGAACCTGTCCATATCTCCTGCCGGCGCAAGCACTTCCGGCTTGAAAACTTCACCCATCAGGAAATACCCGCCTTTTTCAGATTCTTTTCATGCTCGGAAAGCGTCTCAGCAAAGTAGCATTTCTTGGTTTCAAGATCTGAGCAGAAGTAATAGTAATTTGTCTCAGGTGCATCTACCACCGCAAGAATAGCGTCCATACCGGGGTTCCCCACAGGACCGGCAGGCAGACCGTCACGGATATATGTGTTATAAGATTCTTCAAACATGGCAAGCGAAGTGGCATCGCCGTTGTTTGGAACTATCACATTTTTATAGTAATTATCAGTGGCGTCTGATTGTAGTTTCGGGAACTCTTTCGGCTTTTTAAGACGGTTTATAAACACTGAGGCAACGTTTTTCATATCTTCGGGAGTTGCTGCTTCCGCCTGCACCATAGATGCAAGGGTGATGGCTTCTTCCATAGTAAAGCCTGATTTTTCCACTTTAGCGTAGATATCGTTATCCTGAAGTTTCTTTTCAAACTCAGACCGCATATTCTTAGTGACATTATAAGCTGAGTCATCAAGATAGAACATATATGTATCCGGGAAGAAAAATCCCTCAAACTTATAGTATTTCTGTGAAGAAGTTGTTACAGAATCTTCATATTTAAATCCAAAATATTCCGAATTGAAAGAATATATGAACTCCTCAGAGTTGCACACGTCGTTTTCCTGCAAAAGCTGGGCGGCATCGTAAAGAGTTATGCCTTCAGGAAATGTTATCTGCACCTGTTCGTAGGATTCCCTTGTTTCGCAGAGAGCTTCGATTATAGCGTCATATCCCATGACCGGTTTAAGCGTTATATCGCCGGGTTTAAGGTCTCCGCCGGACTTTTTAAGTTTAAGTATAAGTTTAAACAGTTTTTCGTTTTCGATAATGCCGTTGTCAAGAAGTATCTTGGTAATATCGGAGGAGTTGGAGCCGGCAGGTATGTTTATAGTGATCTCAACGTCCTTTTTGCCCACGCCGAGGTATTCCATACCCAGATTAATTCCAAAAATAGATATTGCAAAAGATACGGTCAGCACTATGCACACCACAATAAGCGCAACGAATATAGAACTGTTTATGCGGCTTTTCTTCTTGGACTTTTTAGCCTTTTTGGACTTGCTCTTTTTTTCCTTATCCTTGTTCTTGGGAGAAACACTCTTATCGTCGCCGTCATCTTCGGCATCGTCGGTATTGTCCTCAAATATGGCAGAATTATCCTCGTCTGCTTCGTCGTTATCCGTCTGCTCATCACTGTTTGCGCTGTCAGCCTCATCTTCGTCAGGCTGGCTGTCGGCTGTCTCCGCAGGCTGGTCGTCAGCTTCGGGAGAGAATACAGTCTCCTGCTGTGCAGGTTCGGAAGGCTGGTCGCTGCTCAGTTGGGACAGATCATCGCTGCTGTCGTCTGTTATGCCTTTTTTTGCAGAACCAGAAAGCCGTCCCAGCGGATCACCGAGGATAGCGTCTAAAGAAGCATCGTCAAGAGCTTTGCCATCTGATTTTTTTCCTGAATACTGATTAAGGATAATATCAAGGTCATTGTCCTTGTCGTTCATAAAGTTTCTCCTTTCAACGATTCACAGTTTACAGTTTATTGCGACATTCAATAATTCTTTTTTCTGTTATTATTTTTTCAACAGCGATATCTCCTGCTTCAAAAGCCACCTTATCGGCAAGAAATTTTTCATAGCACAGCCCTACAGTAAGAAAGGGTTTGTTTTCAGAGAGAAATCTGTCATAGAATCCCCTGCCGTACCCTATCCTGTAGCCGCATCTGTCAAAGCACAGTCCGGGGACTATACACACAGCTCCTGAAATTTCAGAGCTTAACAGCTGTCGGCAGCAACTCAGCGGTTCTCTTATGCCGAAAGTTCCCACAGCAAGCTGCTCAAAGCTGTCAAACGACCTGAATATCATGGAATTGTCAGTTTTTGAGCTTACGGGAGCAAATGTATTATCCCCCTGCCGCCATAAAATATTTATAAGCTCGTCAGTGTCGGGTTCGTCTGGATTTGACAAAAACACAAGAAAATCTCTTTTCTGATATCCTGCGGCAAAGCTTCTGAATACGTCGCACAAGCCCTTGTCAAGCGTTGTTCTTTATAAAACTCTCTTTGGAAGCTCTTATCCCTTGGCGACCCATCGCAGTTTAACTGCATTGCATTGAATCCTCCACCTTAGCCGCCGCCTGTTTTCCGCAGAGTATCTCAGCAAGAGTAAATGCGAATCTCATTGCTGCCCCCGGACCTTTTGCCGTAATTATCTTTCCGTCAACTACGACCAGTTCGCCGGTATAGTGCGCTCCTGTAAGCTGATCCTCAAATCCCGGAAAGCAGGTGGCGTTCTTGCCTTTCAGCACACCCATATGTCCCAGAACAGACGGAGCGGCGCAGATAGCTGCGATCAGCTTGTCGTTTTTCAGGCAGTATTCTATAGCGGACTTTACCGCCGGGCATTTTTCCAAATTCAGTGTTCCGGGCATTCCGCCTGGAAGAATTATCATATCCGTATCCTGACCTATAGTCAGTTCGCCGTCATCGGTATCGGTCATAACTGAAATGCCGTGAGAACCTCTGATTATCTGCGAGCCTACGCCAACAGTTGCAACATTGACTCCGCATCTTCTCAGCACATCAACAGGCGTCAGCGCCTCGACTTCCTCAAATCCCTCAGCCAAAAACACATAAACCATTACAAGTTACTCCTTTCAAGATCTATAGAAACAGTGTACTTTTCCTGCAAAAACACAGGATTATAGGATAGTTTCGACTTGCGCAGCCCTTCGATCCCCATATCCTCTTCCCTGTTGATATACCTGAATCCGGCTGCGTTTCTTTTTGCAAACTCGTTGCAGAGCGTGGGATATGCGCCGTTAAGTTCGGGGACTGCTTTTTCGATATGAACCACAAAAGTATCAGAATTAAGTCTTTCGCCGATGGTAAAACCGACTATTTTTCCGTCTGACTTTAAAACTCCGCCTTTCAGCTCCAGTTCTCTGTAGTAGTTAAAATAAGTATTGATGGCAAACTGTTCGCACACAGCCGAAAAGCTGTCATAGCCCTTATTAGCGTTATATGAATTTGCTGCAAATTCTATACAGTCTGCGAACATATCTTCTGTAAGTTCGCAGTATTCCCAATCGGTCTCTTTGAATCTTCTGATATGGTTTCTTTTTCCGTGGAATTTCTTTCCTGCCATATCAATAAGGTCGTTTGCGTTATAGATATAGTCAAAGTAATCTCTGTTTGCCGAAACTGTCATACTTTCGCCGTACATATCTTTCAGCGAACTGAGAGCTTCATTATTAACGGAAGAAACGATCAGTTTGTCTCCTCCTGACGAGCGTGCTGTCTTGCTGAGTTCTGAAAACAGTTCCTCCAAATCGCCTTTGCCGCAGGGATAAGTGAAAACCGGATCTTTGCCGTTAAAAGAAGCCACAACGTAAAAGTCCTTATGTCTGCTTATTACCGAATCGCTTAGTCTCCTCCAGGCAAGGTTGTTTGCAAAAGTATATTCGCAGGATCTGAAATCTGAAATATTCATAAGTTCTGTGACCCAGTCCTTATCAGAGATCTGGATCTGTCTGAAATTTAACATTTATTTACCTCGGATAACTGAGTCTACAATTGCTTTTAACTTTTCTGAGATCTGTTCTATCGGAAGCGCAGACTTGCCGTCGCTGCATGGAAGTATCTCCCAATCCAATTTCTCAGCTGCAAACATTGCCGCATCACGGCATTGTTTTAAAAAGTCAACGTTCACTTCGTGTATGTCTTTCTTGTTCTCATCGCCGTCATATCTCTTTGACAGCAAGGTCTGCGAGATCTCAACAGGCATATCCAGGAATACCACCTTGTCCGGCTGCGGAAGTTCCAGCCGTCCGTATTCATAATCTGAAAGCCAGGCAAGGTATTCTTCCCACTGATTCGCAGGCAGCTTTACCATCTGATAGATGGCGTTTGAGGTCACATATCTTGAAGCAAGTATCAGCTTGCCCTCTTTGAGATCTTTTTCCCAGTATAATTTATAGCTTGCGTATCTGTCCACCGCATAAAAGCTTGAGGCCGCATAAGCGTTGATGTCAGCGGCGTTTTTGGAAAATTCACCTGAAAGGTACATTTTCACCAATGCGGAGGAAGGCTTATCGTATTCCGGAAAACTTATATGCCGGAAAGGAATGTTTTTATCGGTCAGGTATTGGCACAGCAGATCAAACTGTGTGGATTTGCCGGAGCCGTCCAACCCTTCAAGAACTATCAACTTACTATCCATTCAATAATTGACACCTTTCTGTAGTCCATATCTAAATTATTATACCATTTTGATCCCATATAGTCAAGACAAGCGGTATCACAAATCTCATTTGACAGAATCGAGCATTTCTTCAGCATTTTTCAGAGTAAGTTCGGTGATATTATCCCCACCGATTATACGGGCTATCTCATACTTGCGTTCAGACTGCTCCAGCGTTTTCACACTGGTGACCGTTCTGCCGTTGAGCTGGTTTTTCTCGATAAGCAGGTGATTATTTCCCATTATAGCTATCTGGGCAAGGTGAGTAACGCACAGCACCTGTCTGTATCGTGAGATCTCTTTTAGTTTGCAGCCGATCTTATGAGCTGCTTTTCCGCTGACGCCGGTATCTATCTCGTCAAAAATCAGCGTTGGGATATTATCCTTTTCAGCAATGACATTTTTAAGGGCAAGCATTATCCTTGAAAGCTCTCCGCCGGAAGCTATCTTTGCAATAGGTCTCGGCTCTTCCCCGACGTTGGCAGATATGAGAAACTCTATGCTGTCCATTCCTGATAAAGTCAGTTTTCCGCTGTGTTGTGAAATTGCCAGCGAAACGTTTGGCATATTTAGAAATTCCAGTTCCGCCGTGACCTGAGCTATAAATCTGTCGGCAGCTTTTTTTCTATTTTCAGAAAGCTTCTTTGCCTTTGCGGTAACTTCCGAAAGGAGGGCTTTTCTCTTTTCGGTAAGTTCAAGCATATTGCTGTCTGAATTTTCCAGCGCCGCAAGTTCCGCTTTGTGATCCTCATATTTTTTCAGAACATCACTCAACTCCGGACCGTATTTTTTCATTATCTTTCGCAAATCTTCCCTGCGTTCGCTCAGGTATTCAAACCGCTTAGGGTCAGAGCTTATAGTATCCACAATGGAAAAAAGTTCCTGAGAAATATCATTTATCTCGATTGAAACCGACTGCACTCTCTGCGCCAGTTCTTCAAGACCGCCATAAAGCTCAGAGTTCAGCGACAGGCTCCTGTAGGCGTCCAGTATTGCGGAATCTGCGCCTTTTTCTTCATCAGTGCCTGTAAGTATCGCAGTTGCTTCATATATCACGCTGCGCAGCGCCTCGGAATTTTTCATAAGCTGAAATTCTTCCTCGACCTCTGCATCTTCGTTTTCATAAATATTATAAGACTGTATCTCAGCAATAATATTATTTAGTTCTGCGATACGCTGCTTCTTTTCCGCTTCATCACCGCTGAGACGTTTTATTTTTCTTGAAATATCCTGAAGTTCCCGGAAGGAGCTTTGGTAGTCCTCGATCTGACCGCCAAGTTCGCCAAATGAATCCAGGATATCTATATGCTTTTCCGGGGAGAGAAGTATCTGATTGTCGTGCTGACCGTGGATATTTACCAAAAGCTCCCCTACCTCACGGACGACAGACAAATTGACCGGTCGAGAGTTTATCCTGGCAACGCTTCCTCCGTCGGAGCTTATTTCCCTGGAAATAAGTATCTCGTCATCGCCGATATCTATTCCGTACTCTTCAAGGGCAGAACGCACGCTGCTGTCACAGGAAAAGCGTGCCGACACGACGGCTTTTTTGCAGCCTGTCCTGACGATATCCTTGCTTGTACGCTGCCCCAGCACGGCGTTGATACCGTTTATAAGTATGGATTTTCCTGCGCCTGTCTCACCGGTAAAAACATTAAATCCATTTTCTATAGGAATAGTTGCTTTTTCTATGACCGCAAGATTTTCAATGTATAATTCTTTAAGCACTTATTTCACCTGCTTGGCAATTTCTTCAATTATCCTCTTGAAATTCACAGCGTCCTGTTCAGAACGCATAAGGGCAAATATCGTATCGTCTCCGGCAAGAGTACCTACAAGACCTATATAATTTGCTCTGTCCAGTTTGGCGCAGACAGCCTGAGCCATTCCGATATGCGTTTTTATGACCACAGTGTTCATAGCGTTATCCACCGACACCATAGACTGCCTTAATATATTGATGAACAGTTCCTCTGCCGAGCCGTTATTATCCCGCAAATGCGCCGGAAGATAGTATCGGTACTGACCGTTTCTGTCCATTGCCTTGACAAGCGCAAGTTCCTTGATATCACGGGAGATCGTAGCTTGCGTAACTTTAAGTCCATGTTCCATGAGCTTTTTTTGTATCTCTTCCTGAAGTCCTATGGGGTTCTCTGAAATTATCTTGAGTATTAGTCTCTGACGTTCTTTTTTCATATGTTTATATCCTCCGGCAGCTCTTTAAGCGGCTGCATGAGCTTTCTGTTTACTGATGAGAAAAAGCTTCCGCCCTTTATATCTATAAGTTCGACGTAACTATCCGAACAGGTAATGTGTATATTGTCACCGTCAGAAATGTGCATGACCTCGTTTCCGTCAACGTTTAGCATGATGCCTGCGTTCTTGCTGGTCTTTGCGCAAACTTCAAGAACAGAATCAGCGGAAAATATCATTGATCTTGCAAACAGCGAATGTGCGCAGATCTGCGTAAATTCTATACATTTCATGTTAGGCTCGATTATAGGTCCGCCTGCCGAAAGTGAGTAGGCGGTCGCTCCTGTGGGAGTTGAAAATATCAGTCCGTCGGCTCTCAGGGAACTTATGACCTTTCCCCCTTTGGAAACGGTGAAGTCGGCGATCTTGCAGCCGCTGTTCTTAAAAAGCACAACGTCATTCAGCGCAGTGAACTTTCTTGACTCATTGCCGCCGGAAACGACCACTTCCGCATCGAGCATCATTCTTCTGTCAAGAGTAAATTCCCCGTTGCTGAATTTCTTCAGCAGCTCCAGCTCAGAATGTTCAAGGGTCGCCATGAACCCCAGCCGTCCGCA
>CANRLY010000096.1 GCA_947631585.1 uncultured Clostridia bacterium | reverse complement strand
CGGTGGATAACCTGTTCGACAGGGCAAGCTTTATAATCGCCCAAACGCCCCGGACAAACACCCAGATAATCGCAAAAGTGGGGAATCTGGCGTATGAGATGGGATTTTATAAGGTGGTGGTCACCACCCCGGAGGAGCATGACAAGGTAATCGCCTTTACAAGTCAGCTGGCGCATATAGTTTCAAGCGCATATGTGAAATCCCCCAGTCTTATGAAACAGGCGGGTTTTTCAGCCGGAAGTTTCAAAGATCTGACAAGAGTTGCCAAGCTGAACGAGGAAATGTGGACCAGCCTTTTCCTGCTGAACAGAGAACCGCTCATTGACGAGATAGCTCATATAATTCAGCGGCTGGAAGAATACAAAAAAGCTCTGGAGGAGCAGGACGCCGAGGGTCTGAAGCTGCTGCTGAAAAACGGCAGGGAGCTGAAAGAACTTTCAAATAATATGTCCGGGGAAAGCGGTCAGGCAGGCGTGGCAAGGCATATGACTTTACAGGATAAAAGTTAAATTTTAGCAAAAAGGTGATGGACAAATGAAGATAGGTCTGGTGCTGGAGGGAGGAGCGTCCAGGACGCTGTTTTCCTGCGGAGTGATGGACGGTCTGCTGAAAGAAAATATCATGGCTGACTACATTATCGGGGTCTCAGCCGGGATAGCTTTCGGGGTGAGTTACGCCTCACGGCAGAGGGGAAGAAATCTTCTCATAGCGAGAAAGTACATGGGCGACAGCCGCTACATGGGGGCAAGGCATTTGTTTTCTCCGAAAAACAGGGCGTACTACAATCTGGATTTTGTTTTCGATGAGATACCAAACAAGCTGATACCGTATAATTACAAGAATTTTCGGGAGTTTCAGGGGCGGTGCGTAGCGGTCGTGACGAATGTTGAGACCGGCGAAGCGGAGTACCTGGACGTTCCGGCGAGCGATACCAAGTGGACGCTGCTCAGGGCGAGCTGCGCCTTGCCGCTGCTGTTCCCGAAGATAGAAGTTGACGGAAAGTTTTATATGGACGGGGGAGTGTCCGATTCCATACCTTTTGAGCAGGCGTTCAGGGACGGCTGCGACAAGGTGATAGTTGTGCTGACCAGGGAGAGAGGTTACGTTAAGCAGCCGGAAAAGGCTTCCCTAGCTGCCGAACTGGTCTACAGGGACAAGTCGGGATTTGTGGAAGCCATGAAAACGAGAGCGGAGCGTTACAACGACTGTATAAAGAGGCTGGAAGAAGCGGAAGCGCAGGGAAAAGCGCTGGTCATCGCACCTGAAAAGCCGCTGGGAGTAAGTCGGGTAGAGGGCGACCCCAGGGTGCTGGAGACTATTTACGTTCGTGGGCTGAAGCTGACACGCAGGCTCATGCCGGAGATAAAGGAGTTTATTTCCGAAGAAGAAAAATAAAACGCCGCCTGAGAAAGGCAGCGTGATATAAGTATCCATTTGAAGAAACAGCAGTTCGCATCAGAGGGCGGAGTAGACTATCGCACGGATATTCCTGGTAATATCCAAGTCTCCTCCGCATTTTTGCATAAACAGCTGGAAAGTCATATTTTCTTTGCGGTCAACTGTCAGGTAGCAGCCAGCCCAGCCGTCCCAGCCAAATTCGCCCAAGTCGCCGTTAGTTGCGGCTTCGGAGGGGTCGGTGAGCACACGGAGGAGGTTTCCGTAGCCGTAGCCTCGGTTAGAGTCCCAGGTCATAGACCTTTTCTGGTGAGGGGTGAGCCTGTCGGAAGCCATAAAGTCCAGGGTCTTTCTGCCAAGTATCCGCACGCCGTTCAGTTCGCCGCCGTTTGCCAGCATTGCGGCGAATTTTCCGTAATCGGAAAGGGTAGAGACAAGGCCTGCACCGCCTGATTCAAAGGCAGGGGGGATATCGTAGTTGCCGACTCCCAGGAAGAAGCCCTTGAAGATGTCGGGTCTTTCATCGTGAGAAAAGTCGTACAGCTGGGCGAAGTTATCCAGTTTATCTTTTGGTATAAAGAAGCCGGTATCGTTCATTCCAAGGGGAGAAAAGATCTCTTTTTTCAAAAATTCAGAATATCTCATTCCCGATACTTTTTCCACCACTGCGCCAAGGATATCAGCAGAGAAGCCGTACTCCCACTTATCGCCCGGCATAAATGCCAGAGGGACGCCGGCGGCTCTTTTAGCGTAGTCCTGAGTAGAAGCAGGTTTTCCGGCAAGGTATTCCTGTTCGATATTCCAGAAAAGTTCGCCCATTTTTCTGCCGGCAGGGGAGTCGTCCGAGGGGTAAGGTATACCGCTTGTCATATTGAGCAGGTGAGAGATAGTTATATCCTTATCAGCCGGAGCGGTCATATCGTCAGAAGAAACGGTCATTTTTTCAAACTGGGGGAGATACCATTTGAGAGGGTGGTTAAGGTCGAGTTCGCCCCTTTCAAAGAGTATCATCACTGCTGTGGAAGTAACAGGTTTTGACAAAGAAAACAGTCTGAAAATGGTGTTTTCGTCCATTTTTCTGTTATTTTCTATATCGGCAAGTCCCACGTCGGTACGGTAGGCGGTCTTACAGTCCTTTATCACTGCCGCTGACGCACCTGCTATCTTCCCCTGGGAAACATATTTTTTCAGAGCTTCTTCTATTCGTGACAGTCTTTGGATATCCATCAGGCGATCTCCTTTTGCTTTTGATACTGCTTTTATAGTACCACATTATGCACGCATTGTCAACCGGCGGCACGCCGGCTGCGGCGAAGCCGCCAGCCTTCTGCTGCGAAGCAGCAGCGTGGCGTGCCGCCGCACGTTCGGGAGCAATTGAGCAGTTGAGCAGCCTAAAAAAATAACAAACTGTAAATAATATTTTGTCTGAACAATAGTTACGAGCAATTAATATTTTGGTCAATTTTGAAAGTTATACTTTACATATGATGATAAAGGAAGGCTATGTAAATGGAACAGCATGGTATAAGTAAACTTGACCTGAAAAGACAAAACCGTATGCAGGTGCTGAAGATCCTCAAACATAAAGGACCTACTTCGAGAATAGATATTGCCGAGGGTCTGGAACTTACCAGAGCGGCAGTGACTATAATTACCAACGAGATGATAGATCAGGGAATAATCCAGGAGATCGGCGAGTATAAGCATGATACGGACAGAGTTCCTAGAGGAAGAAAAAAAATACTGCTGGATATCAACCGCAACTATAAGTTCGTAGTGGGCGTTTCAATAGACGAAAACGTGGCAAGCGTGGGGCTTTCTACCCTTGGGGGAGACGTCCTTGACAAGCGCAATATCGAGATCGCAGCTAATACCAACGCAGACGCTATCTTTGACTTTTCGGTAACCTCAATAATGGAGCTTATGAACGATAACTGCCTTGAAAATTCCGATATCCTGGGAATAGGTCTGGGCATTTTACCTAATATGTATAACCGGCTGGGTATAAGCTGCACCGCAAATGTTCCGGACTACACCCCTATAAGAAAACGTATCGCTGAGATAACTTCCCTGCCGCTGGTCATTGACAATTCGGTCAAAGGCTCGGCTATGGCAAATATTGATTTTCTCAAAGACAGGGGAGAAGAAAGGATAAACACCGCTTTCCTCCAGTATGGAAATTCTATGCACTACGCTGTGATAAACCTCAACGACCCGCTGAAGTCTTACGATTACAGAACGGATTTTGTGGACAGAATGATAGTTGACCCCAGGGCGGAAGAGGCGTTTTGCAGCTGCGGAAGAAAAGGCTGCGTGCAGTCGGAACTTACTCCGTTTGCTATCGTCCACAAGATAAAAAAAGTTTACTCAAAGGCAAATACTCCGGTCCTGTATGAACTCACCGGCGGCGACCCGGAAAAGATCAACTTCTCGGCGGTGGCGGCTTCCTACAAACAGGGCGACCCGCCTATCGTGGGCATTTACGACGACGTGCTGACATTGCTGACGGTGCTGCTGAATAATCTTTACTATGGCTCAAATCCCCAGAAGATAGCTCTGCACAATTTTGTGTTCCTGGAAAAAGGCTATGAGAACCTGCTTGACAGAGCCAGGGAGATAGGCGGAGAACCGCTGAAAAATTCCTTGGAGATAAGCATAATCGACCACAAACACAGATTCCTTTCAGGCTGCGCTCTGGCTATCAGAGAATTATTCTTCACCAGAGGCGGCTACGACCTGAGCAGTCTGTAAGATCCATAAAAGCAATAAAAAAAGTCCGTTTCCTGTAAAGGAAGCGGACTTTACTGCTTATGGTCAGTCTTTGTAAATGTGGTTTATAGCCGAAAGCAGCGCATTTATGGAAGCTACGATAATATCCGTGTTTCTGCCTGCGCCCCAGACGGTCTTGCCGTTTGCCGAAATGCCCACATAGGACACCGCCTCAGAGCTTGAGTGCCGTTCAAGGGCGTGCTCCTCGTAACTCTCAATGGTGAAATCCAGACCGATGGCGTCTTTGAGCGCATTTGCAACAGCGTCAAGTCTGCCGTTGCCGACGGCGTCTACCACCTTGGTATCCCTGCCTTCCACCGCAACGGTGACCGAAGCGGTGATCTTTCCGGCTGGTTCCTGCCTGAAATGAGTTTCGGGAACGCTGACCGGCGAGGTCACATTCAGGTAGTTTTCTGAGAATATCTTATAGATCTCTTCCGGCATAAGCTCCTTGTGCAGATGGTCGGAAACGCTCTTTATGGCGTAACTAAAATTCTCTCTCATCTTCTTGGGAAGATCATAACCGTATTTCTGTTCCAGCAAGTAGCCTATACCGCCTTTGCCCGACTGGGAATTTATCCTGATAACATCTCCCTCGTACTCTCTGCCCACGTCCTTGGGGTCGATAGGCAGATAAGGGACTGTCCAGTGATCCGGGTCTTTTTCGTCACGCCACTTCATGCCCTTAGCGATAGCGTCCTGGTGAGAACCTGAGAACGCTGCAAACACCAGTCTGCCTGCATAGGGGCTGCGCTCATAGACTTTCATTCTGGTGACTCTCTCGTACATTTCCACCAAAGTGGGCATATCCGAAAAGTCCAGCTGAGGGTCTACGCCGTGGGTGTACATATTAAGCGCAAGTGTAACGATATCCACGTTGCCCGTTCTTTCACCGTTTCCGAAGCAAGTGCCTTCGATACGGTCAGCCCCTGCCAGCAAGCCCATTTCCGAATCAGCCACAGCGCAGCCTCTGTCGTTGTGGGGGTGGAGGGAAACGATAACGTTCTCACGGTACTTCATGTTGTCGCACATATATTCGATCTGGGAAGCGTAAACGTGGGGCATGGACATTTCCACGGTGACCGGCAGGTTGATGATGACTTTTCTTTCCGGGGTGGGCTGCCATACGTCGAGAACGGCGTTGCATACTTCCAGAGCGTATTCGGGTTCAGTTCCGGTGAAGCTCTCAGGCGAATACTCAAAGATAAAGTCGGGGTTATACTTTTTGCGGTACTCCTCGCAGAGCTTTGCGCCGCTGACGGCTATTTCCTTTATTTCCTCCTTGCTCTTGCGGAACACCTGTTCTCTCTGGGCGACGGAGGTGGAATTATAAAGGTGAACGACTGCGTTCTTGCAGCCTTCCAAAGCCTCGAACGTCTTTTTGATAATGTGTTCTCTCGACTGGGTAAGGACCTGGATCCTCACATCGTCAGGGATAAGGTCACGTTCGATAAGCGTGCGGCAGAACTCATACTCGGTCTCGCTTGCCGCCGGGAAGCCTATCTCTATCTCCTTGAAGCCTATCTTCACCAGATGGGAGAAAAATTCGAGCTTTTCTTCCAGGCTCATAGGAATGATAAGCGCCTGATTGCCGTCTCTCAGGTCAACAGAACACCACATGGGGGCGTGGTCGATATATTCTTTTTCAGCCCATTTCATAGATCTTACAGGAGGCATAAAGTAGCCTCTCTGATATTTGCCAGCATTTTTCATTATATGTTCCTCCTTGTATCATCAGATGTTTGATTTTAAGTTGCAGACCGTTTTCAGGCTTTAAGCCGCAGTCGGTCTTTTGCTCTGCCGAAAGTTCTGATATTCTTTTTCATGTAAATGACCTCCTTTTCCTGCGGCATATAAAAAAGCCCGTCTCCTACAAACAGAGACGAGCATATTTACCCGTGTTACCACTCTTTTTCACAGACCGCTTGCGCAAGCCTGCCTCAGCCGCATCAGACAATGCGTTTCTCTGTAACGGGAGACACCGTTCTGACCTACTGCCTTTCGGTCAGACTGCTCAAGGACGAGTTATCACAGAGACCCGATAACGGCTTACACCTACCGCCGCTTCTCTTTGCCCGGGGTTCTCCGTCTTGCTTCCTATCACCGCATTTGAAATTATATTAATAACATTATAATATGCCAAACCGGATTTGTCAACTACTTTTTTATGAATTTTTATTTGCTGCGGTCTTTTGCCGGCTGAACCCTTGAAAAACGTCCGGCAGTGTGCTATATTTGTAATAGCGTGACAAAGACTTCCTGCTGTTTTGAAAGCAGGTCTTACAAAAATACGGGGGTGAGATCCATGTACGAGATAAATCTCAGGATCGATGAAGAAAAAGACTTATACAGTCCGTTTGACGAAAGCTGCCGGACGCTCAGCAGCGATGTTTCGGATTATCTTTCCGGGCAGTACGCAAAGAAAGATATCGGGGACGAGATAATCCTGAAGATAAAATGCGGCGGACCGGTGGACTTTGAACGGGTCTGCGGAGCGTTTCAGGAGCTTATAAGGGAACAAAAGGTGAAAAACGCCAACCAGAAGCGGCTGAACATAGTCAAGCAGGCGTGGCTGTTCAGCATAGGAGTTGTTTTTGTGGCGGCGGCTATCCTGCTGGAAGGAATATTAGGTTCAGTGCCGGTGGAGCTTATCTCTATAGTCGGTTCGTTTGCCGTCTGGGAAGCCACGGACATATGGATAGTTGAAAATCCCAGGACAAAGCTGGCAAAAAGAACGCTGCGCAAGCTCAATTCCACACGGATAGTGGTGGAGCAGGTAAATAAAGCCGACGCTGACCTGCGGAGTTTGAAATAATTCTTAAAAAGGACGGACCTGACAATGGACAATGAGATAAAACAGGAAAAGCATCAGATAAAAGCGTACTTCAAAAGCCTTTTTGATATGCGCAGCAATATGCTTTCATACGAAGAACTTCACGACATGATGGAGGAAAACACTATCATTCACGGGGCGAATATGTGGATACTCATGCTGGCGATACTGATAGCCTCCATCGGACTGAATGTCAATTCCACGGCGGTGATAATCGGAGCAATGCTGATATCTCCGCTGATGAGCGGTATACTTACCATAGGGTATTCGCTGGCTATCCACGA
>CANRLY010000095.1 GCA_947631585.1 uncultured Clostridia bacterium | reverse complement strand
TCATGGCAAGGCAGCCTGTGTCTATGAGCATTGACTGACCTGCGGCGAGTTCGTAGGGGATAACGGTGCCGTCTATCTCAAGTATAACTATGCCAGTGCCGCTGAATTTCTGCATGATAAAACCTTCACCGCCGAAGAATCCGGCAGAAGCTTTTTTGCGGAAAAACAGCTGGTTCTCAACTGTTACCTCAGACGCCAGAAATGCGCCTTTCTGGGCGACTATCGGGTTTTGCGCAACGTCTATTACCATTATGTCTCCGGGGAAGCTGGCAGCCATGGCTATCATTCCAGGACCGCCGACAGAGGTGTACAGGTTCTGGAACATTGCCTCACCCTGAAGCGCTCTGGAGAACATTTTACCCACGCCTCCGCCGCTGGTCTGCATCTGGAGGTTAGGGGTCATCCAGCTCATTGCTCCTTTTTCGGTCTTGATGGATTCGCCTGCGTCAAGGTAGCAGATCGCCACAGGCATAGGCGTTCCTCTTACTTCGCATTTCATATCTATCTCTCCTTATAAAATATTAATTGTCATTCACGAACAAAAAAACCGGGGCGTATCGGCGTCCCGGTCTTAATTATTCAGCCTTTCAGACATGGCAGTTTATTTCTTTGCATCGTCGCTGATGATAGCTTTCAGACTTCCGGCAAGACCGGCGATGCCCTGTATATCGCTTGGTATAATGATCTTGGTAGCTTTGCCGTCGGCAGCTTTCTGGAACGCTTCCAGGCTCTTGAGAGCGATAACGTTCTGGTTAGGATTAGCTTCGTTCAGTTTAACGATAGTCTCGGCAAGAGCGGTCTGTACCAGCTGGATAGCTTCGGATTCACCCTTAGCCTCACGGATCTTCTGTTCTCTTACTGCGTCGGCATGGAGTATCATAGCTTCACGTTCAGCTTCCGCCCTGAGTATCTCAGACTGCTTATCCGCTTCGGCTCTGAGTATCTTGGATTCCTTTTCACCCTCAGCAACAAGCACCTGAGACTTCTTTTCTGCTTCCGCCTGAATAACTTTCTCACGTCTCTCACGGTCGGCTTTCATCTGCTTTTCCATGGAGTCCTGGATCTCCGGCGGGGGAAGGATATTTTTCAGTTCGACCCTCTGCACCTTGATTCCCCAACGGTCGGTAGCTTCGTCCAGGATAGCGGTTATCTTGGTGTTTATGTAATCTCTCGAAGTAAGGGTAGCTTCCAGATCGAGGTCGCCTATGATGTTACGCAGGGTAGTGGCAGTCAGGTTCTCGATAGCGGAAAGAGGTCTTTCAACGCCGTAAGCGAACTGTTTTGCATCGGTTATCTGGAAGAACACTACTGTGTCTATCTGCATAGTAACGTTATCCTTTGTGATAACCGGCTGGGGTTTGAAGTCAACTACCTGTTCCTTGATGGAAACTCTCTTAGCGATGGTATCCACAAAGGGGAGTTTCAGGTGAAGTCCAGTGCCCCATGCTGCGTGAAATGCGCCGAAACGTTCAACTACATAAATATACGCCTGTGGAACAACTTTGATAGAGCTGATCACTACGATGATAAGAAAGATAAGTATTCCTATCGCAATGTAAAATCCGGGTCCCATATTGTTTACCTCCAAAATTTATTTATTTCCTGCAATGCAGGTTTCGGGTCACGATAATTAGTCGCCGTCTTTATCGACTATCAGCTTAGAACCGTCGATCTGCATGATCTTGACGACCGAGTCCACCGGAATTACCTTATTGTCATAGGACCTTGCCGCCCAGTACACGCCGTTCAGGCAAACTCTGCCTTTTCCGTGGCGGTTGTCGATCTCCTCCACCACGTTGGCGTTCTTGCCGATATCGAGTTCCGCATTAGTGGGTTTGATGTCTTTGAGCATTTTTCTGACGATAGGTCTTGTCGCTATGAGAAGAACTACAGACGCCAGAGCAAATACCAGCAGCTGCGACCAGAAAGGCAGACCGAATATGCTCATGAACATTGACGCCAGTGCGCCTACTGCCAGCCAGATGGACACCAGCTGGAAAGTACCCAGTTCCACAACGACAAACACCACAAACAAAGCTGCCCAGCCTATCGTGACGGCTGTTCCGGTCAGGTTAGTTAAGATCTCTCCCAAATTCATAAATGGCTCCTTTCACCTTTCGGGAATTATTAAATGACATTTCGTGGCAGTATGTAGCAGGTCATTTATCTCTGCAATTAATATATTATCATATATTTAATAAAATTTCAACCGTTATTTTAAATTATTTTTGACGAGTTACAGCTGATTTTGCCCAAAAAGAACGTTTCTTGTCAATGTGGCTCACTGGCGGACTGCCAGATGAGGCTTTGCTTTGCCGCTGATGAGGTTTTGTAAGAAAAACTGGAATTTTCGTCTTGAATGTTTGAAAAAAAGGTGATATAATACTATTATTAATATAGTTAAGGGATAATTCTATGAAACGTTGGAAAATTAATAAAGCTGATGAAGAAGTTGTAAAGCAGATACTTCAGAGGACCGACCTGCCGGAAATATGCGCTCATATCATGGCGGCAAGGGGCATCTCTGATATTCAGGAACTCTCTGACTTTTTTAACGAGGCGGAGCTGTCTGACCCATTTGATATCCTGGATATGGACAAGGCGGTGGAGGCGATAAGCTCCGCTGCGGAGGAGGGTCAGCTCATATGCGTTTACGGCGATTACGACTGCGACGGTGTGACCGCCACGGTGATACTTTACAATTATCTGGAATGTATGGGCGCAAATGTAATGTACTACATTCCTGAGCGTGAGGACGGTTACGGTCTTAACTGCAAAGCGGTGGATATGCTGGCGGACATGGGCGTAAAGCTGATAGTTACGGTGGACAACGGCATTTCGGCGGCAAAAGAAGCCGGATACATTTACGAAAAGGGCATGAAGCTTGTGGTCACAGACCATCACCAGCCGCCGGAGGAACTTCCGCAGGCGGAAGCTTTGGTGAATCCCCACAGGGCGGACTGCGGCAGCGAGTACAAAGACCTGTCGGGAGCGGGGGTAGCGCTGAAGCTGTGCGCCGCTCTGGACGACGGCAACTACGAGGCGGTAATGGAGCAGTATGCCGATCTTGCGGCTATGGGAACTGTTGCGGATATAGTCCCGCTGGACGGTGAAAACCGCACTATAGTTTCCAAAGGGCTGATGCTGATGAAAAATTCCGAGAACCACGGTATAAACTATCTTATGGAGCGGTGTTCCATCACGCCGGAGAAGCTGGATTCCACATCTATAGCCTTTGGCATTGCGCCGAGGATAAATGCCGCCGGACGAATGGGTTCGGCGCTGACTGCCGCAAAAGCGCTCCTTGAAGAGGGCGAGGACGCTGAGATCTACGTTGATACCCTTATATCGCTGAACGACGAAAGGCGGAATGTTGAAAACCGCATAGTCGGGGACATAAAAGAATACATCGCCGACCACCCGGAAGAACTTGACCAGCGTGTCGTGATACTTTGCGGAAAAGGCTGGCATCATGGGGTCATAGGTATAGCTTCCTCGAAGATACTGGATATCTACGGCAAGCCGAACATAATTATTTCGGTCGATGAAAACGGCGAAGCAAGGGGTTCGGCAAGGAGCATAAAAGGTTTCCATATACATAAATGCCTGACATACTGCGCCGATCTGCTGGAAAAGTTCGGGGGACATGAATGTGCCGGCGGATTTTCACTTAAAGAGGAGGATATACCTGAGTTTTGCAGAAGGGTGCAGGAGTATGCTAAAAAGACCTGCCCGGATATGCCGCAGGTCACCATCACCGCCGACAAGCTGCTGAGAGGCAGAGAGATAAATCTTGAAAACGCCAGGGCTTTGAAAATGCTTGAGCCGTTTGGAGAGGGGAACGAGTGTCCGGTGTTTGCCATACTGGGGGCTGCCATAACCGCAATACACCCCCTGTCTCAGGGAAAGCACACCAAGCTTGAACTTGAATATGATGGAGTAAGGTTCCCGACGCTGCTGTTTTCGGAAGCTACCGCTGAGTTCCCATTCAAAGTGGGAGAAAGGCTTGACCTTCTGGTGACGATGGAAGTGAACGTTTACGGGGGACGAGAGAGCATTTCGATCAAGGCGGTAGACAGGAGACTCAGCGGTATCAGGCAAGAGCCGTATTTTGCGGCAAAGTCAAGTTATGAAAAGCTGATGCTCAAAGAAAAACTTCCCGATAATTACATGGCAAAAGTCGTACCGGACAGGAACGACCTGGTGCTGCTGTTCAGGGCAGTCAAGGCGGTGGGAAATGTCAGCAGCGATGTTTTGTTTATGAGACTGGGCGAAAAAATGAATTACTGCAAGATGAGACTGTGCATAGACGTGCTTTGCGAACTGGAGATACTGGAGTATGATGCGGTGTCGTCAACGGTGAGCCTGAAAGATGATTCCGGCAAAAGAGAACTGACGGATTCAAAGCTTTTTGTAAAACTCAGGGAAACAGTGGGACAGTAAGATAATAATTTATAAAAAGGAGGAAAGAGCTTCGGTGAGGATCGAAGCTTGCCGGTCATGGAAAATACGCCTCAATACACGATAGATCTGCTTATCCAGAAGATCATTGACGGAGAAAAACAGTATGACCTTTCAAAGATAGTTTCGGCTTATGAGAAAGCGGCATACTGGCATAAGGATCAGAAGCGGGAATCGGGTGAACCGTATGTGACCCACCCCCTTGCCGTGGCTTATATCTTGCTTGAACTGGGTATGGATACCGACACCATCTGCGCAGCTTTGCTTCACGACATAGTAGAGGATACTCCCTGTACGCTGGAGGAGCTGAGAAAAGAGTTCGGCGCAGACGTGGCTATGCTGGTAAACGGAGTTACCAAACTGAAAAGGATACCTACCGTTTCAAAAGAAGAACAGAAAGCTGAGAACATAAGAAAGATAATTCTTGCAATGGCGGAAGATATAAGGGTAATAATCATAAAGCTGTGCGACAGACTGCACAATATGAGGACTCTTATGTACTGCAATGAGGAGAAGCGGCGTGTTATCTCCCTGGAAACAATGAATATTTACGCTCCCATCGCCCACCGGCTGGGTATAAGTTCTATCAAAGAAGAGCTTGAGGATCTGGCGTTCAGGAATCTTGACCCGTTTGCTTATCAGGAAATAGACCAGCAGATGAATATGCGTATGGAGGCAAGGGAAAAATTTGTGGCAAGCATAAAAGAGCGTATAAGGGAAAGGCTTGCCAAGGACTTTGACCCTGTTCCCCAGGTGGACGGCAGGGTAAAGAGCAATTACGGCATTTATAAGAAAGTGTATCGTGACGGAAAAGAGATAGATCAGATTTACGACAGGTATGCTGTCAGGGTGATAGTGAATACCGTCACTGAATGTTATAATGTTCTGGGAATAATCCACGATATGTTCAGACCTATCCCAAACAGGTTCAAGGACTATATCTCTACTCCCAAGCCAAATATGTATCAGTCGCTGCACACTACCGTTATAGGCAGAGAGGGTCTGCCGTTCGAGGTTCAGATAAGAACATGGGAAATGCACCAGACCGCCGAATACGGGATCGCCGCCCACTGGAAATACAAAGAGGGCATAAAGGGCAGGGATAAGGACGACAACAGGCTTGCGTGGATAAGACAGATAATCGAGGCGCAGCAGGAAAGCAACGACGCCGAGGAAATAGTCAGGACGATAAAAAGCGACCTTGCGCCGGAGGAAGTGTTTGCGTTTACGCCCAAAGGGGATATGATATCTCTGCCGCTGGGTTCAACGGTGATCGACTTTGCATATGCTATACACACTCAGGTGGGACACAAGATGTGCGGCGCAAAGGTCGATAAGAAGATGGTCTCTTACGACTACAAGATCAAGACCGGCGAGATCATCGAGATACTCACTACCAACGTTCCGGGACACGGACCAAGCAGGTCGTGGCTGAATATCTGCCGCACCAACGAGGCTAAGTCCAAGATAAGGTCATGGTTCAAGAAAGAACGCCGTGAGGAAAATATCTTCGAGGGCAAGAACGAACTGGAAAGAGAGTTCAGAAGAAACCTTATTCGAATTTCTGAGGAAGAACTGCCGGAATTTCTTGCTATGGATATGAAACGCCACAACTGCGAGACTATAGAGGATTTCTTTGCGGCGATTGGTTATGGAGGAGTTCAGCTTTCAAAGATAATACCCAGACTGAAAGAGGAGTACAACAGGAAATACCTCCGTGACAAGCCGGAGAGCGCACACTCAAAACCGATAAAGACCGAGTCGGGCGTTATCGTGGACGGTATAGGCAACTGCCAGGTGAAGTTTTCCCAGTGCTGCAATCCTCTTCCGGGAGACGATATAATTGGGTTTGTCACAAGAGGACACGGAGTTTCCGTCCACAAGACGGATTGTATAAATTACCTTAACTCCAGAAGCAACCCGGAGGACGCTTCCAGATGGATAGGTGTCCATTGGGCGGAAGAAACGAGCAAGAATTACTTTAAGGTGACGATAGATATAGTCGCTCATGACAGGATAGGTCTGCTGGCGGATATATCTTCTGTTCTGGCGGATATAAGGATACCTATGCACGAGGCAACGGCAAGAGAACTGAAAAACGGCAACGCCAACGTGATGGTCACTATAAGCATAGCGGGAGTTGAGCAGCTGAACGCAGTTATCAGCCGCCTGAAGAAGATACAGTCGGTCATTTCCGCTGACAGAACTGGAAAATGACCTGCTGACAAGCCATGCGCTGCCAACTTGTCCGCAGTCTTGCCAAGGAGGACTATATGATAATAAGACAACTCAGACCACTTACTGATTTTGAGACGAACAGCTATCTGGTCATTTCTGAAAAGGGAAATGCGGCGCTTATAGACGCCCCCGGCTGCGGAAAATATATTCTCGATGCGGCAGGGGAATACGGCTGCACTATAACCAAACTGCTGCTTACCCACGGTCACTGCGACCACATAGGCGCAGCGGCGTATGTTCAGGAGAAAACCGGCTGTCAGGTGTATATCCACAAAGCCGATGAAGCCAAACTTTCTGACCCGGTGGGAAATCTGGTGGAATACTTCGGGCTGGAAAGTATCGCCCCGCCGAAAAATGTTGTCGGGCTTTCAGACGGAGACGAGATACAGCTGGACGAAATAGTTTTTCGGGTAATGCACACGCCGGGGCATACCTCGGGAAGCGTTTGCTATATTGCGGAAAATGCGATGTTTTCAGGGGATACGCTGTTTAACCTCTCTATCGGCAGAACTGATATGCCGGACGGAGACTACAAAACGCTTGCGGCATCGCTTGTCAGGCTGAAAGAGTTGAGCGGCAGCTATG
>CANRLY010000094.1 GCA_947631585.1 uncultured Clostridia bacterium | reverse complement strand
GGCTCAGCAGTGGCAGCCGGCGTTCTGCTGAAGATACTCGGCGCATGACCTCTTTGATAATTAACGTTCACCTGTAAACTGTCCTCACTCAGGGGACAGTTTGTTTATTCATAAAATGTTCCATATGGAACATTTTTACATCGCGGAGGAACTTATATGAGTGAGAACAGATTTTTTGCTATTCTTTCAAGAATGAAATACATAAATCGCTGGGGGCTTATGAGAAATACCATCAAAGAAAATCTCAGCGAACACAGCCTGGATACTGCGTTCATTGCACACGCCTTGGCGGTCATAAGGAACAAGCGGTTCGGCGGAAACATTAATGCTGAAAGATGCGCACTCCTTGCAATGTACCACGATGCGACGGAGATACTTACAGGCGATCTGCCAACGCCGATAAAATATTTTGACCCTGAGATCAAGACTGCCTATGACAAGGTGGAGAAGAACGCCACTGACAGAATGATAACTTATCTCCCCAAAGATATGCAGGAGGATTTCAGACCGCTGTTTGAGAAAGATCCGGAAGATGCGGAATTGTGGAAGCTTGTGAAAGCTGCCGACAAGATCTCAGCGCTTATAAAGTGTATTGAAGAGCGAAAAATGGGCAACGTTGACTTTTCTCAGGCGGAACGCTCCACTCTGGAACTTATCCACAAGCTGGACTGTTCCGAGGCGGAAGTGTTTATTAATGAATTTTTGCCGTCATATGATCTGACGCTTGATGAACAGGCATAAAAAGGTCTCCTCAGAAAAAAACTTCTGGGGAGACCTTTTTGCAATATGAAACATAAAGGGGAAAGTGTTGGTCGGTTTACTTGCCGTAGTAGGCTTTCAGGTACATTTCCTTGATCTCGCTCATGAGCGGATACCTGGGGTTTGCACCTGTACACTGGTCGTCGAACGCATCTTCTACCATGCTGTCCAGCCTGTCGAGGAAGTCTTTCTCGTCAACGCCATAATCAGCGATAGTCTTTTTGATGCCGACTTTCTCTTTGAGTTCCTCTATCTTGTCAATGAACTTGTTGAGCGTGTCCTCATCGTTCTTTCCGACAATTCCAAGGTAGTTTGCACATTCAACATATCTTTCAAGAGTGTGAGGATACTGATACTGAGAGAAAGTACCCATCTTTGCAGGCGCAGAAGCGGCATTGTATCTCATGACTTCAGTTATGAGCAAAGCGTTTGCGATACCGTGGGGCAGATGGTGATAAGAGCCAAGCTTGTGAGCCATAGAGTGACACACGCCAAGGAAAGCGTTTGCAAAAGCCATACCGGCAAGGGTAGATGCGTTTGCCATTTCCTCACGTGCCTTTACATCGGTGCTGCCGTTTTCATAAGCGTCCGGCAGGTACTTGAATATGAGCTTCATTGCTTTAAGGGCAAGTCCGTCGGTGTAATCGGTTGCCATTACTGAAGCATAGGCTTCCAGCGCATGAGTAAGAGCGTCGATACCTGAAGCTGAAGTCAGTCCTTTAGGAGCGCTCATCATAAGGTCGGTATCAACAATTGCCATGTCAGGAAGAAGTTCATAATCGGCAAGAGGATATTTCGTACCGGTCTTTTCATCGGTAATTACCGCAAACGGAGTGACCTCAGAACCTGTTCCGGAAGAAGTAGGTATAGCGATGAAATATGCCTTTTCACCCATCTTCGGGAAAGTGTAGACCCTCTTTCTGATGTCGATGAATCTCATTGCCATATCCAGGAAGTCGGCATCGGGGTGTTCGTACATTACCCACATGATCTTTGCAGCGTCCATTGCAGAACCGCCGCCCATTGCGATTATCGTGTCAGGCTCGAAAGCTCTCATTGCCTTAGTACCTTCAACAGCGCAGGCGAGAGTCGGGTCAGGCTCAACGTCAAAGAAAGTTGTGTGACGGATACCCATAGAATCCAGTTTATCGGTGATAGCCTTGGTATAACCATTTTTGTAAAGGAACTGGTCGGTAACGATAAACGCCTTTTTCTTTCCCATTACGTTTTTCAGCTCATCAAGAGCAACAGGCAGACAACCTTTTTTGAAGTAGACCTTTTCAGGGGTTCTGAACCAAAGCATATTCTCTCTCCTCTCAGCGACAGTCTTTATATTCAGCAGATGTTTTACTCCGACATTTTCAGAAACTGAGTTTCCGCCCCAAGAACCGCAGCCCAGCGTCAGTGAAGGAGCAAGCTTGAAGTTGTAAAGATCGCCGATTCCGCCATGGGAGGAAGGTGTGTTTACAAGCACACGGCAGGTCTTCATTTTTTCGGCAAATTTTTCTATCTTGTTTTTTTCAGAGGAAGCGTTCACATAAAGTGAAGAAGTGTGACCTATACCGCCGTCACGCACCAAACGGTCGGCTTTATCCATAGCGTCCTCAAAATCTTTTGCCTTGTACATAGCAAGCACCGGAGACAGCTTCTCGTGAGCAAATTCTTCTTCAATATCAACAGAAGTAACTTCGCCGATAAGTATTTTAGCAGTCTCAGGAACTTCTATTCCGGAAAGGCAGCCGATCTTGTATGCGCTCTGACCAACTATCTTTGCGTTTACCGCACCATTTATGATGATGGTCTTTCTTACCTTGTCTATTTCGTCTTTTCCAAGGAAGTAGCAGCCTCTGGCTTTAAATTCCTTCTTGACTGCGTCGTAGATCTCCTTGTCCACGATGACAGACTGTTCAGAAGCGCAGATCATGCCGTTGTCAAAAGTTTTTGAGTGAATGATCGAGTTGACTGCAAGTAAAATATCAGCAGACTTGTCGATAACGGCAGGAGTGTTTCCTGCGCCAACTCCAAGGGCAGGCTTTCCGCTTGAATAAGCAGCCTTTACCATTCCGGGACCGCCGGTCGCAAGAATAATATCAGATTCCCTCATGACCTCGTTTGTCAGTTCAAGAGAGGGAACGTCTATCCAACCGATGATGCCCTTTGGCACACCGGCTTCAACGGCGGCTTCAAGAACGATCTTTGCAGCCTCGATAGTACACTTCTTAGCTCTGGGGTGGGGACTTATGATTATGGCATTTCTTGTTTTCAAAGCTATAAGCGTCTTGAATATAGCTGTGGAAGTAGGGTTGGTGGTCGGGATAACAGCGGCTATGATACCGATAGGCTCGGCGATCTTTACAGTTCCGAAAGCTTCGTCTCTTTCTATCACGCCGCAAGTCTTGGTATCCTTGTAAGCATTGTAAATGTATTCTGCCGCATAGTTATTTTTTATGACTTTATCTTCAACAACGCCCATGCCTGTTTCCTCAACAGCCATCTTTGCAAGCGGGATACGAGCTTTGTTTGCGGCGATAGCAGCGGCTTTGAAGATCTTGTCCACCTGTTCCTGTGAGTATTCTGAGAAAAGAGCCTGTGCCTCTCTCATTTCCTTCATTTTTTTCTGAAGCGCCTCAACTGTGTCTATAACATCAGTTTTGGTTTCATTTTTTGCCATAAAAACAACCCCTCCATCATGTATTTTATGTTACTGCGACTGAAACTACTATTAATATAGTCTACTTTAATTATATATGTAAGTGATTTTTTTGTCAATTTTTCATTAGTACAACTTTTATAATATTTTCCCGAACTTTATTATTGAATATTCACAAAAAGTGAATATTGTTTTATGGCGTTTTAACCAAAAAATAATTGTACTAATTTAAAAATTGTTTTCAATGGCAAGAGTTTAAAATTCAAATATGAATAAATTTTATTATAAATATATCTTAACACTTAACAATAGTATTTTTGCACAAAACCTATTGACAATTACGGATATTTATAGTACAATATTGATACAAGAAATATTTAATTAATATTTCATATAATTTTCCGAAAGGAGACTTTGTTTATGGAACTTAAAAACCTTATTGCAGAAGGCGACGGCGTTGAAGTTTATGAGTATGAAGGCAAGGCGGTCAAGGTGTTCAACGATCCTTCGCTCAAGGAGAAATGCCTTTATGAGGCTCTGACGCAGGCGAGAGTTGAGACAACGCTTGTGAACTCATGGCTGAAAATGCCCAGCGTTAATGAAGTTTCCGTGCTTTCAGACGGCAGATGGGCTATCACAATGGATCTTATCAAGGGCAAGACCATGCACGATCTTATCGAAGAGGACCCGTCAAAGACCGATCTTTACCTCGATAAAATGGTCGATGTGCAGATGGAGCTTCATGCCCAGTATATGCCGCTTCTCAGCAAACTTAAAGATAAGATGTCAAGACAGATAAAATCCCTTGGCGTGATAGACGAGATCAAGAAATACGAACTTCTCACCAGGCTCGATTCCATGCCGAAACATATTAAGCTTTGCCACGGAAATCTCACTCCCCGGAACATAATCATAAACGAGGAAGGCACATATGTGCTTGACTGGGTAGCCGCCAGACAGGGAAACGCTTCGGCGGACGTTGCAAGAACATATCTGCTCCTTTGCCTGGAATATCCTGCTCTTGCTGATAAGTACATGGATAAGTTCTGCCTTGCCAGCGGTACTTCCAAGAGATATGTTCAGGCGTGGCTGCCGATAGTCGCTGCGGCTCAGCTCATCAAGAACAAGCCGGAGGAAAGAGAACTTCTTATGAAGTGGATAGACGTTGTAGATTACGACTAATCGATTTGATAAATATTTAAAATCTCATCGCTCTCTTGAAAAAAGGGAGCGATCTCTCTTGATTGATATTTTAAAATGATGTATAATAGTATTAATGTTATTTATGATCGGAGAAGAGCGATGAGCAGTTATTATCAGGGCGGAGGATTTGACGTTCCGCCGTTTGTGAATATTCCCGGCGCAGTGCCGCCTGTACCGTCAACGGATAACGGCGCAGTGTGGTTCGTTGCGATGGCGCCTGTGTTTTCACTTATAATTGGGAAGTTGTCCGGCAGCAAGTTTGCCGCTATAGTGCTGTGGGTGTTCACTTATATCCTTTGTGTGATACTTTGCAGGCGTGACTGCAAAATTCTCAGAAAGTCCGGCTATGAGGACCGTGGGATAATAAATCTGGCTTTCATTCCGCTAGTATATTTGTTTGCAAGGGCAAAACTCATTGCTTCGGGGAACTATATCAACGGCATTGTCTGCATGATTGCAACTGTTATTGCGCTGGTTAACAACAGCATTATAACGCCTGTTCCGTACAGCGAACAGGATTATATTGATACTGTAAGATATTCTTACTGCTCGGAAATAACCGACCTGAGCGATAAAAGCTCTATTGCAGATATGATGATAGACGATGTGCTTTCCATGAATGATTCGTTTGCGGATGCAAAGTGGAGCTGTAGTAAAGGAAAAGAAGTAAGCGTTGTCACAGTCTCGGCAGATATGACCTTTGACGGCAAGACCGCCGCTGTGGAGTTGGACTTCACTGTTGAGTATGACGGCTTTTCGTTTGGCGGAATGAAGATATCAGAGGTCAGGTTTGGCGGAGATACCGTTACCGGCGATAAGCGCAAAGAGCTGCTTGATAAGGTTTTTCCTGACAAAGTCCCTGAAAATAACAGCAAGAAAGACGACAGCTATATTAATGTTTAGTTTAATTAAATAAGTCTATCGGGACCGTATGTGTTGCTGCGACATATGCGGTCTTAACATATTTGAACAATATCGGGCGGCTGTTTTTGTCAGTTCCTACAAAAGTGATAAATTTATCACTTTTGTGTTGACAAGGACTTGCACAGGTGATATAATTATCACATCAAGTGATTTATTTATCACTCAAAAAGGAGAAATTACAATGCCTGAAAATTCAAAACCGACAAAACAAAAACCCATCATCTCGCTTTTTAACTACCGTAAAATGCTGGCGATAATATATGGTCTGGGACTTATACCGGCGGTGTTATTTACGGTATTCGATCATTTCCATATGGAAAACGACCTTGTTGCGCTTTTTATCCTGATAATAATTGTAGCCATTTTCATTATGTACATAAGGATCATCATTAAATACGACGTCGAAAAAGACGATGAGCTTTCAAATATCCATATGCTGAAAGTACACGACTTTATGATGAGTACGTTTATCGGACTGCTTGCTGTGTTTGCTATAGTATGCTATTTGTCTGATATGAAGTTCACGCTGAATATAGATAAAACTTTTTTCGGAAATGTGTGGCTAATCATATGGGTGAGCTATAATTTTCTGGAAAACCTGTTGTTTGTGCTTATCGAAGGCAAAGCAGAAGGCGAATAACAATATAAAAAGGTTGGTGACAAAAATGATAAGGAACTATCGTAAAAAGCATTACACTATTATACTTATGGCGGTTGTGATGGCAGTGCTTACGCTTATTCCGCTGAATACCCCCGAATGGGTTGAAAAGGTGATATTTTTAATATATGTGTTCGGTCTTGGTTTTCTCGGTATAGGACATAAAACCGAAAAACCCGATGAACTTACAAAGCTTGATCTTTCAAAGGCAAATACCGTGACAATGTGGTGCTCGCTGATATGCATTTTTGCCTACTCGCTTTTAAGCTTTGACGACAGCGACATTGTAAGAATGAACTACAAAGTGTTTTTGTTAAACTTTTGCGGACTTGTGATACTGAGAAGCATTATATTTCTTGTACTCGACAGAAAAGGGAACATTCCTGACGATGAGGAGTAGACCGTGGGAGAATTTAAAACAAAACTAAAGGAATACCGTGCAAAAACGGGTATGAAACAGGACGAACTGGCGTTAAAGGTCGGCGTCAGGCGGGAAACTATCATTCGCCTGGAGAAAGGGCAGTATAATCCGTCGCTGAAGCTGGCTATGGATATAGCGGCTGTGTTCGATACAACGGTTGAGGAACTTTTCAGATTTGAAGAGTAGGTTTTTTGTTGACAAAACCGCCGCCTTGCCTTAAAATTAATATTATCACAACAGAAAAGGGGTCGTCTTATGATAGCAAAAACTCCGCCTATGGGCTGGAACAGCTGGGACTGCTACGGCGCTGGCGTAACAGAAGAAATAGTCAGGAAAAACGCTGAATATATGGCAAAGTATCTCAAAAAGTATGGTTATGAATATGTGATAATTGATATCCAGTGGTATCAGCCAACGGCAAAAAATCATGATTACCAGCCGTTCACAGAAATGTGTATAGATGAGTTTTCAAGATTTGTTCCTGCGGTGAGCCGCTTCCCATCGGCAGCCGGAGGAAAAGGTTTTGCGCCGCTGGCGGAGTATATTCATTCGCTGGGACTGAAATTCGGCATACATATAATGAGAGGTATCCCAAGGAAAGCCGTTCATGCCGATATGCCAATTTTTGGAACAGACAAGACTGCCCGTCAGATAGCCAAAACTAACAGCATTTGTGCATGGAATACCGATATGTACGGAGTCGA
>CANRLY010000093.1 GCA_947631585.1 uncultured Clostridia bacterium | reverse complement strand
CATGCCATGTTCCTTTCTGCTGGCTGCTATGAATTTTCCGATTTTGATCTGATCCATATCGGGCACCTCCTTTCATGACTCGATCATAACACAGTTTTTTGAAAAACAACACGAACCGGCGGTTGAGTTTGGCTCATTCTACCGCTGGTTGAGTTCAAATTTCATATAAACGGGCTTAATTCTGCATTGAGCGTTACAGTTTCATTATACACCAAATGAGAGCTGACCGCAACCGTCAGTTCGGAGAAATTGCGCCGCTGGCGGTTTGAGCATTATGAGCTCTTGACAAAATTCAAATTCTGTGCTAACATATTTGCAACTGAATATCTGTATTACAAGAAAATACGGTTTGAAAAGTTGTTAGCTGAGTAGATGAAAAGGAAAATCCGGTTCAAATCCGGAACAACCGCCATTACTGTATTTGACAAGATCAAGGGCAGCACGCCATCTTTTAGTCTCCCGACCCGATGAAGCTGTTCTTTTGCGGAGCTTTGGCATCGCTTATCATAAGTCAGGACACCTGCCGTATTTTCTGAAAGGTTTACCATGATTTGGCGTGAAGAATGAACCTATCTCTAGCGGCATATTGTCAGCTTGAAGAACAGGCATTCTTTTTTTATTTGCGGAGGTACTATGAAGAAAACACTATGTATTGTTTTGTCTGTCGTCTGTATCATGGCGGCATTTTGCGGGTGTGATTCTCTTAATAAACAGCCTGCGACCCTGGCAGACAGTATTTCCATACCCGATGACGGTATCATCAGTTCATCTGTTTTTGAAACGCTCAAAGACGAAAACAAAGCGGTCACATTCAAGGGAAGCTCCGGTGACATACGCTATGAATGGACAGTATTCGGCAGCGATATCAAAGAGCCAAGACCGCTTGATCTCAGGATAGAGGTAACAGAATCCGGCGACGAACGAATAGTTTTCAACTTCCTATCTGAGGAAAACTTCGGGTTTTCTCCCATGCTTTCGATCTATCTGAACGGCGCATGGCAAGCCGGGAGCGCAACGGCTGATAACGGTGCGGATAATACGCAGAAAGTCTCACTCACTATCGTTGACAAACACACTGTACTCAATTTTTCGCCAAAGACCCAGACCGGCAGATATGTTATCATTCCCGACACAGAACAGGACGATTTGGTATCGTCAGTTCCGGAAAGCGGCAGTGCGGCAGGCGCTCCCCTTGCTGAAGATAAAACATACAGCTGCACGTTTTCGATCGAATGTACCACTATCTTTAATCATCTGGATGACCTTGAGCCTGAAAAGCTGGATATTCTCCCCAAGGACGGAATACTGTTCAGTTCCCGGACAGTGCAGTTCTATGAGGGGGAGTCGGTATATGACGTGCTGCAAAGGATATGTCAGGAAAACCGCATACCAATGGAATCTTCTGTTACTCCGATGTATAACAGCGCATACATAGAGGGCATAGGAAACCTTTATCAATTTGACTGCGGCAGCTGCTCAGGCTGGATGTATTGCGTTGATGGGAAATATCCGAATTACGGCAGCAGCCGTTATCAGTTAAAGCCGGGTGAGACCGTCGAGTGGCGATACACCTGTGACCTAGGCTATGATATCGGAGGCGACCCCTCCGTTTTCAAACAGTAAGCGAGGTGCTGAATGAAAAACAAGGATACGTTCAGCGGATATCACCCTTTGGTGAATTTTCTGTATTTCGGGCTTGTGATCGGGTTTTCCATGGTGTTTATGCACCCGGTATGCCTTATCATCTCGCTTTTTTGCAGCATATGCTATCATGTTCGGTTAAACGGCAGGACCTCCCTGGGCTTCTTTGTACGATACGCCCTGCCGGTAATGCTTCTGACTGCCGTCATCAACCCTGCGTTCAATCATCAGGGTTCTGTTATTCTGTACTATTTTCCAAATGGGAATCCGCTGACACTGGAAAGCGTTCTTTATGGCGTCGCCGCTTCGGTAATGCTTGTGTCTGTCCTGCTCTGGTTCAGCTGCTATACGGCGGTCATGACCTCGGATAAATTTGTGTATCTGTTCGGGCGAATCATACCTACGATGTCTTTAGTGTTGAGCATGGCTCTGCGGTTCGTGCCAAAATTCAAGTCCCAGCTGGAAACGGTAAAAGAGAGGAGAACTGGACCGGGACGGCAGACAGTCAGGACCGGACAGGAGATTCCGGTTTTCTTCCATAAAAACCGCTGACAGCATGAAAAGCCGTGGATACGGGCTTAAAGGCAGAACGGCATTTTCGATTTTTAAGCTTACCGACAGTGATAAATTCCTTCTGGGGTGGCTTGCGTTCTGCGGTATCTATCTGCTCAGCGGAAGTTTGTCAGGCGGACTTTTCTGGAGATATTTTCCAAATATACAAGGGGTATTGACTGAGCCGCTGACCATCAGTTTTCAAATAATTTATTTTGCGCTTTGCATTACGCCGGTCGTTATCGACGGCAGAGAGGAGAGAAAATGGAGATCCTTACAGTCGAAGATCTGACTTTCTTTTATCCTGAAACGAAAAATCCGGCTGTCCGTAATTTATCGCTTACGGTAAAAGCCGGAGATCTCTTTGTGCTGTGCGGACAGTCCGGCTGCGGAAAATCCACTTTATTAAGACTGTTGAAGCCGCAGCTTTCTCCCCATGGCGTGAAAAGCGGCAGGGTTTTATTCAAGGGAAAAGAACTGTCAGAACTGAGTCTCAGAGACAGCGCATCAAAGATAGGTTTTATTTTACAGTCCCCAGACGACCAGTTTGTGACGGATAAGGTATGGCACGAACTGGCATTCGGTCTGGAAAGTCTCGGTATAGACACGCCTGTAATACGCCGCAGAGTAGCGGAAATGGCGTCTTTTTTCGGAATAGAGGACTTGTTTTACAAGAATGTGTCGGAGCTGTCAGGCGGGCAGAAACAGCTTATAAATCTGGCTTCCGTTATGGTCATGCAGCCGGAGATACTGATCCTTGACGAACCCACAAGCCAGCTTGACCCTATTGCTGCGTCCGACCTTTTGGCAACGCTGAAAAAGATCAACCAAGAACTAGGCACGACTATCATTATGTCAGAACACCGCCTTGAGGAAGCTTTGCCCCTTGCGACCTGCGCTGCAGTAATGGAGGACGGACAGCTTCTTTGCTGCGGCTCAGTCGCTGAGGTCGGGGCTTACCTCAAAGAAAACGATCATGCGATGTTTCTTGCAATGCCTGCCGCTATGCGGATATGGGGTTCGGTGGAAACAGAGCTGCCCTGCCCCATATCGGTCAACGATGGCAGGGATTTCCTGTCAGCATACACGAAGAAAAACCCTGCCGCAGTCGCATCTGAAAAGCACATCGCCAAACAGTACGGCGACCTGCTCATCTCAGTTACAGACGTCTGGTTTCGCTACGGCAAAGGGCTTCCCGATGTTGTCAAAGGAGCAAACATGGCAGTTCGGTCGGGAGAAATGTTTTGCATTTTAGGCGGAAACGGAACGGGAAAAACCACTGCCCTGAAGTTGTTGTCGGGCTTAAAAACGCCCTACAAAGGCGAAGTGAAAACTTTTGGGAAGATAGGTTATCTTCCACAGGAGCCGCAGTCGCTGTTTGTGAAAAAGACTGTTTATGAAGATCTGAAAGACGCTCTTAAAGATCTTGACCTGTCAGAAAAAGCCGCAGAAGAAAGAATTTCTGATATGATAGAGCTTTGCGGTCTGGTAGGTCTTGAAAACCGACACCCTTTCGACTTATCTGGAGGCGAACAGCAGCGGACTGCCCTTGCAAAGCTGCTTTTACGCAGTCCTGATATTCTTCTGCTGGACGAGCCTACAAAGGGTTCGGACGCACAGTTCAAAATCAAATTCGCCTCTGTTCTGAACAGGCTGCTGGACGCAGGAGCGTGTATCGTCATGGTCAGCCATGATATTGAATTTTGCGCCGCATACGCCGACCGCTGCGCTTTATTCTTTGATGGAACTATCATTGCAGAAAGCACGCCGGCAGAATTTTTCTCCGGCAACAAATTTTACACCACTTCTGCCAACCGCATTGCCAAAGATATTATCCCTGGCGCTGTCATAACAGAAGATGTGATCGAAGCTATAGGCGGAAAACCGATGGAAATAAGTCCTGAAGTTTGCGGCAGGTACATTCCTCATGCAAGCGAAACAGATCCTGGTGTTCCCCCTGAAAAACTTCCCGTCTGGCGCAAGGTGGGAGCATGGATATCCGCCGCAATATCGGTGATAATTTTCATCTATGCGCTAAGTTCGGAACGTTTGCCCGAAACGATAGGAGAAAACGGTCTTACAACTTTGGGAAAAGATCAATTCTGCCTATATGGGATACTGATACTATTCTTGATCCTTACGGCTGTATTTATCGGGCAAAGAGCCGCTCCGCCTGTTATGCCCCAACTGCCAAAGGACAAGCGGCATTTATCAAAACGCACCTTGGCGGCGGTGTTTCTGGTACTGCTTCTTATACCGCTGACCTTGTTTGTGGGAGTTGTCTATATCGAGCGCAAACAGTATTACCTGACTGCGCTTGCCGTACTTATCGAATGTATGCTGCCGTTTTTCATGGTATTTGAGGGGCAAAAGCCAAAAGCACGGGAAATCGTGATGATCGCCGTTCTGTGCGCCATCAGCATTGCCGGACGTGCGGCGTTTTTCATGCTTCCGCAGTTTAAGCCGGTACTTGCCATGACTATAATTTCCGGCGTTGCTTTAGGCGGAGAAGTCGGGTTTTTAGCAGGAGCTGTTACAATGCTGGTCTCAAATATCCTGTTTTCGCAAGGACCGTGGACGCCGTGGCAAATGTTTGCTATGGGCATAATTGGATTCTTAGCCGGAGTGTTATACCAAAAGGGTCTTTTGCGCCGAACAAAGGCATCTTTATGTGCGTTTGGTGCGGTCAGCGCAATACTTATCTACGGAGGTATCATGGACCCTGCGGCTGCGCTCATCTGGAGCGGCGACTCTCTGAACAAGAATATCATTATCAGTTACTATCTTACCGGTCTGCCGATGGATATTATCCATGCTGCGGCGACCGCCCTGTTTCTCTGGTTTATTTCTGAGCCGATGCTTGAAAAACTTGACAGGATAAAATCAAAGTACGGTTTGACCGTATAGCGGAAAGAATGGGAGTTTGCCGGCAAATCAAAGCCGCTGGAAACTTCGGCGGTACTTGCTGCGTTAAACGAGGTATTTAATCACAGTTGACAAACTAATATAAAAACCCTTTTGAGACAAAACTGTCCGGGAGGGTTTGTACATATGAATTTAAAGCCGACAAACGCAGTCCATTCCGACTGGTTGTCAATTCATATAAGACGCAAGGTCTATTGGCTCAGCAAGGGCTTGCTCCGTCCTGTCAAGGTACAGTTTTTGCGCCTCACGGTCATTTTGCAGGCTCTTTAGTTTTTCTGTTTTAGTGAACCACAACGGCTTCAGGCAACGGTACAACATAAGCGCCGTATTTTTTTCAAGCTGTGAAAAATGGTAGTGTTTGCTTACTATTTTTAAGGTGCGGCGTATCATAGATATCTCTTTATCGAAGTCCTCATCGTATATTTCCCGAAACAGATAGTTAAGAAACACTTCTCTTCCGCAAAGATTAAAATCAAATACTCCAACAAAATTTCCGCTGTCGTCAAGCAAAATATTACTTGGGTTAAGGTCAGCCTGAAAAACGGAGGTCGGCAGGGATCTATATATTGGTTCTAATGCTTTTCTGTTATCCGACCAAAGTTTCAATATCCTTTGGACTTGCTCCTGAAAACCGTCACGCAGCGTTTGGGCGTATTCTTTCCACCGCAAAGCATTTTCCAGCACTTCGTCTGTTTTGTCGCTTGGGCAAAATGTTTCAAACAGGCAATAACCCGAAGGATATGATGTATAAGCAAAATGCTTTTCGGCAATTTTAGCTGTCATTATCCATTTTTCCTGCTCATAAGCCGCTGTTGCAAGATCGGTGAATCTATCAGCCGAACGATACGGAGCAAATTCTTCGGCATAAGCTATATAGCTGTGACCGTTATAGCACACGGTGGGAAACTGCCGTTCCTTATCGCTCATTATCAAAGGGCAGTAATACCCCAAACGGCGGTACTCCCCTACTGTCCTTTGCCACATTCTGATCTTATCGGGAAATGTAAAATCGTTATCTTCAAGTTTGATAACATACTTGTTTTCCGAAGCTGTCAAAGCAATTACGGTTATCCTTTGGTCAAGTTCTCCACGGCTTGTGTTTATAGTTTCAAACGAAACCGCTTGTTCATCAAAGAACAGTTGAAATATTTTTTGCAGATCTTTTTCGGACTCAGTTCCCAACGTCAAACCTCTTCTCATGCACTGTAAAGTCTTTCTCGCAAAGTTCGTAAAAATCGCCGTTAGATGCGGCTACACCGGTATTTGTGAGCGCAAAGTAATTTCCGTCGTTCAACCCGATCTTGTAGACAAGTTCGCCGGTTTCTGCGCTGAAAACGTCCACAAAGTGAAACGGCTCTGTGCGTGGTTCATTAGCTTTGAAACCCAATGCCATAACATAGCCGAATTTCTCACAGAAAGCTATTCGCTGATATATCTCTCCCGGAGCGTTCTCCGCAGACCAAAGCTCTTTTTTGATTTTCGAGAAACATTTAATTCCACCGCCGAACAATGCGCAGTAAATGCGTCCGTTTTTCGGGAACATATCCATTACACTTTTTTCAAGCTTCAGAATTTTTCCGGGAAATTTTATCTGCATTTCATTTCCTGAGAGCGTCAGAGGCATTTCCTCATCGGGATAATAGTCGCTTACATTATGCTTGATATCAAGCATTTTTTCGCCAATAGTCAGCGTGTACATTATGTCCGTGTAGAATACCAGAAGTTGTTTTTTGTCAAGGGCAAACCGCAGTCTTTGCGTGTGAAAAAACGTGTCGCTGCGCCGTATCTCTTTGCCAGTTTTGGTTTCGTAGATAGCCAGGTCAACGCTGTACGAACCTGCGGCAAAATATTCGCCGTCGTCGCTTATGCACATACGCCTGCCGCCTGTTTGAAGAGCCGTCTGATACGGTCCGAACTTTTCGCCCGTTTCGGAATTGAAAATGATAATTTCACCGTCCGACGACCCAGCCATGAAAAATTTGCCGTTCCTTGAGGAACTCATTTCTGTGATCTTCATTTGATACCTCCATTATTTACGTCATATAATGAGCAGAAATTATTTCATTAGAAAACTAAAAAGTTTACGCCATCACCACCACACACTCAACGAGGCTTGATACGTTCATTATAATGTCAGCGAACCCGTTCGATCGTGGTAACAAATCAAACATCGTTTTCAATGATTTGTAATAATAATTCTTTCC
>CANRLY010000092.1 GCA_947631585.1 uncultured Clostridia bacterium | reverse complement strand
GTCAAAGCCGGGTTTTCCGATAAGACCGGCAACGTCCTCGCCCATGAGAAGTCCTGCGCCGATAAGTATGAACATTACCGTACCGATACAGAAGTCCATCAGGTTCTTCATGATGATGTTTCCGGCGTTCTTTGCCCTGGTGAAACCTGTTTCTACCATTGCAAATCCAGCCTGCATGAAGAATACCAGAGCAACGGCTATCAGAAACCACACGCCAAAAGCAACGCCGTTGGCTTTTTCAATAGCCTGTTCCAGAATGTTTTCGCTCAAAACGTACATATTATATTACCTCCAAACGCTCCCGCTTGTGCCGGAAGCTAAAAAATAAGCAAAATAAAAGGGGCGGCAAAGCTGCGGAAGATAGTTCTTCCGGCTTTGCACACCCCTTTGTGTGCTGAATAAAATTATTTATCAGGTGTAGAACAGAAGTGCGCCGTAGGTAGGATAAGGCCAGTATTTTTCGCCTACAAGCGTTTCGATCTGGTCAGCTACGCAGCGAAGTTCCTGCATTGCAGTGAATACCTTGTCATGATAGTAGGTGGAAAGCTCCTGCATATCTGTAATATCATGAGCGGCAAGGTTTATCTCTTCCAGAGCGCCCAGCTTAGCGTACATATCAGACGACAGGCTTGACAGCTTCTTTACAAGCTCAGTCTCGAAGGAAGCTTCAGCTCCGCATTCTTTTGCCAGCTTGGCGGTCTTTGCCAGTTCCTTTACATAAGTGGAAACCGCCGGGAGAATGTCTTTCTTAGCCATGTCGATCATGGTAAGAGCCTCTATGTTGATGACCTTGCAGTATTCCTCGAGCAGTATCTCAACTCTCGAATGAAGCTCAGTCTCTGTGTAGACGCCGTGCTTTTCAAAAACTTCAATGTTCTTGGGAAGTACATAGCAGGGAATAGCTTCCGGAGTGGACTTCAGGTTGAGCAGTCCTCTCTTTTCAGCTTCAACAGGCCAGTCTGCGCTGTAGCCGTCGCCGTTGAAGATTATGTTCATGTTTTCGCTGAACGTTTTCTTGATAAGGGTATCCAGAGCGTCCTGGAAATCAGGAGCGTCTTTCAGCTCCTCGTAAAACTGATCCAGCACCTCTGCAACGATGGTGTTGAGTACCGTGTTAGGTCCTGCAACTGACAGCCTTGAACCGGGCATTCTGAACTCAAACTTGTTTCCGGTGAACGCAAAAGGCGAGGTCCTGTTTCTGTCGGTGGTATCCTTGGGGAAGTTAGGCAGAACGTCAACGCCGATTTCCATTTCAGCCATGTCTTTGCCGTTGTAGTGAGTACCGTTCACGATGGAGTTGATTATATCGGTAAGCTCATCGCCGAGGAAGATGGAAATGATAGCCGGAGGAGCTTCGTTTGCGCCCAGACGGTGATCGTTTCCGGCAGATGCGACTGACGCTCTCAGTATATCCTGATAATCGTTGACAGCCTTTACTGTAGCAGCAAGGAAAAGCAGGAACTGTGCGTTTTCATAAGGAGTTTTTCCGGGGTCGAGCAGGTTTACGCCGGTGTCAGTGGAAAGCGACCAGTTGTTGTGCTTGCCCGAACCGTTAATGCCTGCAAACGGCTTTTCGTGGAGCAGGCATTTGAAGCCGTGCTTTCTTGCGGTCCTCTTCATAAGCTCCATAGTCAGCTGGTTGTGGTCGGTGGCGATGTTAGTTGTTGAGAATACCGGCGCCAACTCGTGCTGAGAAGGAGCAACTTCGTTGTGCTTTGTCTTTGCGTAAATTCCCAGCTTCCACAGCGACTCGTCCAGGTCTTTCATGTAAGCCGCTACTCTTGTCTTGATAGTTCCGAAGTAATGATCTTCCAGTTCCTGACCTTTCGGAGACGGTGCGCCGTAAAGGGTACGTCCGGTGTAGATAAGGTCTTTTCTCTTGGAATACATTTCTCTGTCTATAAGGAAATACTCCTGCTCAGGACCTACAGTCGAGGTAACTCTCTTTGCGGTGCTGCCGAACAGTCCCAGTATCTTGAGGGCTGATTTGTTGATAGCTTCCATAGATCTGAGCAAAGGCGTTTTCTTGTCAAGAGCCTCTCCGCTGTAAGAGCAGAAAGCTGTAGGTATGCAGAGCGTGCCGTCTTTTATGAAAGCAAACGAAGTCGGGTCCCAAGCGGTGTAGCCCCTTGCTTCAAATGTAGCTCTCAGTCCGCCGGAGGGGAACGAAGAAGCGTCAGGTTCGCCCTTGATAAGCTCCTTGCCGGAGAACTCCATTATCACTTCGCCGTCCTTGGTCGGGGAAATGAAGCTGTCGTGCTTTTCCGCAGTGATGCCGGTCATAGGCTGGAACCAGTGAGTGAAATGGGTAGCTCCCTTTTCTACCGCCCAGTCTTTCATGGCGTTTGCAACAACGTTAGCCACATCTGGAGTCAGGTGTTCGCCGTTGTTGATGGTTTTCAGAAGAGCCTTGTAGGTCTCCTTTGGCAGACGTTCTTTCATCGTTTTAAGATTGAAAACATCGCTTGCGAAGATTTCCGGAATGTTGCTCATTGAAATATCCTCCAATCAAAATTAGGTCATACACCAAAAAAAGACACTGCGGACGTTGTACCGTCCACAGCGCCTTTGCTGTTTACATTATCAGTATATCCCCCGAAAAGAGATTTGTCAAGAGTTTTTTTGCCGCCGGCTCAGTTTTTGTAGATTTACACAATCCTTATCAAAACCTGACGGGAAACTTTAGTCATTCTTTCACGAGTTAATATTTTTAAAATATTTTCTTCTGATTTTTGGAGATATTCATAACAGATTTTTTAAAAAATTATCTGTCCGGCGGCAGCGAAAACCGGAAAATTTTGCATTAAACCAACACGATTCCTGCAAAATTTAAGAGATATGACCCGAAAATCAGCCGCATAGCTGAAAGTTTTGAAGTTTTTTCTGAAAAAGTTTCAAATACCCCTTGACAAAGAAATGATACTATGATAATATATTAGAGAACAATGACGTTCGCTGTGCAGGGCAGGTATGCCAATTTGACCGGCGGACGTTTTTTAATGTGAATCGTAAGGAGTGGACGTATGGATAATTTCAGGGTTCAGGAACCGTTCAGGAAGCAGGGACTTTACGATCCCCGTTTCGAGCATGACAACTGCGGTATCGGTTCTGTGGTAAACATCAAAGGCATCAAATCCAGATGGGTGGTGGAAAATGCACTTAAAATAGTGGAGAACCTGGAGCATCGTGCCGGTAAGGACGCCGAGGGCAAGACCGGCGACGGAGTTGGTATACTTTCCCAGGTGTGCCACGGCTTTTTTAAAAAAGTCACTGCCGAACTGGGCTTTGATATCGGCGGAGAAAGAGATTACGGCATAGGAATGTTCTTTTTCCCGCAGGACGAACTGAAGCGCAACCAGGCAAAGAAGCTGTTTGAGATAATCGTCAGCAAGGAAGGAATGGAGTTTCTCGGCTGGAGAACTGTTCCCACCGACCCGTCAGTGATAGGTCAGAAGGCTTTGGAAAGTATGCCGTTCATCATGCAGGGCTTTGTGAAGCGGCCTGCCGGCTGCCCGAAAGGTCTTGATTTTGACAGAAAGCTGTACATTGCAAGAAGAATATTCGAGCAGTCAAACGAAAACACCTATGTGGTGTCGCTTTCCAGCAGGACTATAGTATATAAAGGTATGTTTCTTGTCAAGGAACTGCGAAGATTCTTCTTCGACCTCCAGGACGAGGACTTTACTTCTGCCATCGCCACCGTACATTCCAGATTTTCTACCAACACCAACCCCAGCTGGCAGAAAGCCCACCCCAACAGGTTCATAGTTCATAACGGAGAGATCAATACCATAACCGGAAACGTGGACAGAATGCTTGCAAGGGAAGAATCCGTGAGCTGTGAAGCCCTTAAAGACGAGATGCACAAGATACTTCCTATTATAGATGTGAACGGCTCTGACTCAGCAAGGCTGGATAACGCTCTGGAATTTATGGTCATGGCAGGAATGCCTCTGCCGCTGGCGGTAATGATAACTATTCCTGAGCCTTGGAAGAACAACCGCACCATAACTAAGGCGAAAAGAGACTTTTACCAGTATTATGCCACCATGATGGAGCCTTGGGACGGACCTGCATCCATACTTTTCTCAGACGGCGATATAATGGGTGCTGTGCTTGACAGGAACGGTCTGAGACCGTCAAGGTATTATATCACAGACGATGATTTTCTTATCCTTTCGTCAGAGGTGGGCTGTATAGATATTCCTCCTGAGAAGATAGTGAAAAAGGAAAGGCTTCGTCCGGGAAGAATGTTGCTGGTGGATACGGTCAAGGGCGAACTTATCGACGATGACGACCTGAAAAACGAGTATGCTTCTGCCCAGCCTTACGGCGAGTGGCTGGACGCCAATCTGGTAAGGCTCAAAGACCTGCATATCCCCAACAAGAACGTGGAAAGGTTCGACCATGAGCAGCTGGTGAAGCTTCAGAAAGCGTTCGGATATACATACGAGGACATAAGGACAAGTATACTTCCCATGGCTAAAAATGGCGCAGAACCGGTGGCTGCAATGGGAGCAGACTGCACTATCCCTCCGCTTGACGAGGGAAATGTTCCGCTGTTCAACTACTTCAAGCAGCTGTTCGCTCAGGTAACAAACCCTCCTTTTGACGCCATCAGGGAGGAAATAGTTACCGACACGAGCGTTTATATCGGTCAGGACGGTAACATACTTGAGGAAAAACCTGAAAACTGCCATATTTTAAAGGTGCATAACCCTATATTTACCAGCACCGATATGCTGAAGATAAAGAATATGAACGTTCCGGGATTCAAGGTGGGAGTCATACCGATAACCTATTATAAAGGAACGACCCTTTCTAAGGCGATAGACCGACTGTTCATAGAGGCGGACAAGGCTTACAGGGACGGTGCGAATATCCTTATCCTCTCCGACAGAGAAGTTGACGAGTACCATGTTCCTATACCGTCGCTGCTGGCTGTTTCGGCGATGCAGCAGCATCTGGTGCTTACCAAGAAGAGGACTTCCGTTGCAATGATACTTGAAAGCGCAGAGCCAAGAGAAGTCCATCACTTTGCAACGCTTCTGGGATACGGAGCTTGCGCAGTCAATCCGTATCTGGCACAGGAGACTATCCGTGACCTTATTCGTGACGGTTCTCTGGATAAGGACTATTACGCCGCAGAATACGACTACAATAAAGCCGTCCTGAAAGGCATAGTGAAGATAGCTTCCAAAATGGGAATTTCCACGATACAGTCTTATCAAGGTTCAAAGATCTTTGAGGCGATGGGAGTTTCTGCGGAAGTTATCGACAAGTATTTTACCGGAACGGTCAGCAGGGTAGGCGGCATAACTCTGGACGATATCAGCAGCAGAGTAGACAGACTGCATACCGCAGCCTTCGACCCGCTGGGACTTCATGTGGATTCGGAAGTTGAAAGCGTCGGAAGCCACAAGCTCAGAAGTTCCAAGACCGACCATCTTTATGAGCCGGAGACTATACATCTTCTCCAGGAAGCCACGAGAACAGGCAGCTATGAGGTGTTCAAGGAGTATTCACGCTGCATAAACAACGAACAGCGCACCATGAACCTCAGAAGCCTGCTGGATTTCAAATACGACGAGAACGGCGGTATACCCATCGAGGAAGTTGAAAGCGTAGAGAGCATTTGCAAGAGGTTCAAGACTGGGGCTATGTCCTACGGCTCTATCTCTCAGGAGGCTCACGAAACTATGGCGATCGCAATGAACTCCATAGGCGGAAAGTCCAACAGCGGCGAGGGCGGCGAAAGCATAGAACGTCTTACCGTGGGCAAGGACGGACTGAACAGGTGTTCTGCGATAAAACAGGTGGCTTCCGGAAGATTCGGCGTGACTTCAAAATATCTGGTCTCCGCCAAAGAAATACAGATAAAAATGGCTCAGGGCGCAAAGCCGGGCGAGGGCGGTCAGCTGCCGGCAGCGAAAGTTTACCCGTGGGTGGCAAAGACCAGACATTCTACCCCAGGCGTGGGACTTATATCTCCTCCGCCTCATCACGATATTTATTCCATAGAGGACCTGGCGCAGCTGATATACGATCTGAAAAATTCCAACAAAGACGCCAGGATATCGGTAAAACTGGTGTCGGAAGCCGGCGTGGGAACAGTTGCCGCCGGAGTTGCCAAAGCCGGAGCCGGAGTAGTGCTTATTTCGGGATTTGACGGCGGCACGGGAGCAGCTCCGAGAAACTCTATATATAATGCAGGTCTGCCGTGGGAACTGGGAGTTGCCGAGACCCATCAGACGCTTATCATGAACGGTCTGCGTTCAAAAGTAGTTATCGAAACAGACGGCAAGCTGATGACCGGCAGAGACGTGCTTGTGGCTGCTCTGCTGGGAGCGGAAGAGTACGGCTTTGCCACCGCTCCGCTGGTAACTATGGGCTGCGTGATGATGCGGGTCTGCAACCTGGATACCTGCCCGGTGGGCATTGCAACCCAGAACCCGGAACTCAGAAAGAGATTCAGAGGCAAACCTGAATATGTGGTAAACTTCATGCACTTTGTTGCCCAGGAACTCAGAGAGTATATGGCAAAACTGGGAATAAGAACTGTAAACGAACTTCTTGGCCGCACAGACCTGCTCTATGTCAAAGACTATGATAAACTTTCCAGAGCAGGAAAGATCAATATGTCCAGGATACTTGACAATCCGTACTGCAAAGACCCGACAGTGGCAAAATCTTTCGTTCCTGAAGATAAGTATGATTTCAAACTTGAAAACACTGTGGACGAAAAGGTCATATTGAAGAAGATGGGCGCCGCTCTCAAGAGCAAGACCCCCAAGACCATCGAGATAACTGTCAGCAATACCGACAGAACTCTGGGAACTATCTTCGGTTCTGAGATAACCAAGCTTTACGGCGACGATACCCTGGAGGACGATACCTATGTGGTAAAATGCAAGGGCAGCGGCGGACAGAGCTTTGGTGCGTTTATCCCCAAAGGTCTTACTTTGGAACTTTCCGGCGACAGCAACGACTACTTCGGCAAGGGACTTTCCGGCGGAAAACTGGTGGTCTATCCGCCTGCCGGCTCTAAGTTCAGGCAGGACGAGAACATCATTATCGGAAACGTCGCCCTTTATGGAGCTACTTCCGGAAAGGCGTTTATCAACGGCGTTGCCGGAGAGCGTTTCTGCGTGAGAAACTCAGGTGCGACCGCCGTCGTTGAGGGAGTGGGAGACCACGGCTGCGAATACATGACCGGCGGAAGAGTCGTTATTCTCGGAAAGACCGGCAAAAACTTTGCGGCAGGAATGTCCGGCGGTATAGCTTATGTGCTTGACGAGGACAGAGACCTTTACATGAAGCTCAATAAGGAACTGGTGTCTCTGGGAGCGGTCACTGAAAAGTACGACGTGCTGGAACTCAGAGAGATGATCGAGGAACACGTTGCCGCTACCGGCTCAGATAAGGGCAAGGAGATACTTGCCGACTTTGAGGCTTATCTTCCCAAGTTCAAGAAGATACTTCCTCACGATTACGCAAGTATGCGTCAGACCATACTTGCCA
>CANRLY010000091.1 GCA_947631585.1 uncultured Clostridia bacterium | reverse complement strand
ACTCCCGATAATTTCAAGAGATACGTTATCGAGGTCAATCCCAACGGCAGAAAATATACTAATACCGGGATCCTGAACCTTACCGACATTTTCACTCTGGATTGTGTTGACCAGTCTGTTGCAGACGTTCAGATGTTCTCGTTTAACGTTTATGAAGTTAACGAACATGGCGTTGACGTCAGACAGCTTGACCCATCGGAGTATACTTATATTCTCAATCCCGACCCCGACCCGGTACAGCTGGAATGTAATGTTGTCAGAGGCAATAGAGATAGATTTAACTATGATTATTATGAGATAACCGGATTTGCCAGAAAGGTCCATATAACTCTTAAAGGCGAACCGGGAACACAGCTTCCGGGAAGTACCACTCTCTGTATCGGACGTAATGAAGATTTTCCTCAATGGGACAGCGCTCTCGAACAAACGCTTGCCGGTATGAAGTTTGATGAAAGCGGCGAGGTGCATTTAGATTACGAAGTTCCTTATGGCTACAGACTGTACTTTGGTACTTTCGGAGATATTGATCTCATTACCGGAATAGAAGCCACCAGTGAGACCCCTCGCAGCTGCGCCGAAATGCTCATAGGCGTTCCTGATGAGACCCATCTGAGGATAGAGTATACATTCTTTGTCAATCCGAACTATGACGAAATGTATGACGGCGCACCCATAGGCGTGGAAAACAGCATTTCAGTAAGGACCAAAGGCGTGGTCTCCACATCTGAAAACAGTTCACAGCTGCAATTTTCTTCCACAAACAGCGGTATGTCCACAACGGCTACTTATGTTACCATAAATAAGACCGATGTTTCTTCGGTTACAAAGCTGCTGTCCGCAAAATTTAAGATCTCAAAATACGATCCTGATAATAAGACATGGACGTATGCTTCTAAAATGACTCCTCAGACACTTGTGCCGTCCGATGTGACCGCTTATCAGGTGGACGAATGGTCTGATGATGCAGCAAAAGCCGTTACTTTCAACACAGGAACTGAGGACGAACCGTTCAGACTGCTGCCTGCTTCCTTTGAGGAGGGCGCTGTCTACCGCCTTGAGGAGGTAGAACCCCCGACAGGTTACGTTCTCCCCGCAAACAATTACTCTTACTTCTCGTATAAATCTAAGCCCGCCAGGGATAAATACCCAGATGGGGTCAAATCTACAGATGTTACCCTGCTGCTAACCGGAGCGTCTTTCAATATTTCAAACTATAAGAATATCAGCATAACCGCTGAGAAAAATTGGGAGGACGGCGCAGCTGCCCATGACGGCGACAGTATCACTGTACAGCTGTTCCGCTCGTATGAACTGAGCGACAGCGATTTTCCCGACAGCCTGACGCCGGTCAAAGACGCTGACGGAAACGAACTGAAAGCGGTACTCAGCAAAGACAACGACTGGAAATGCACCTGGGAGAATTTGCCCAGCGGAAATGCCAGAATGCCGTACTATTACTACGTCAAGGAGATAGATACCAATATCGCCGGTGATACGGATTATTCAGTATCTTACGATAAATACGCACTTAACGATACCGATACGGTAACTATCACCAACTCACCGGGACTGATGGTCAAGAAGGTCTGGAGATCGTATGACGATAAGGAACTTGTTCCCGATGCCGGAACTCAGATCACATTTGATCTTCTCAGGTCAAAGACCGCACCTCCTGCTGACGGAAGTATCCCGGCTGACGCTCAGGAAGTCCTGACCGACCAGATACTTGATGAAGTCAATAACTGGCAGGCAAGCTTCTTTGACCTTCCTGCCACTGACAGCGATGGTTCGGCTTGGTACTATTACGTTTGTGAGGACGATGTAGAGGGCTTTACCGCAGCCTATGAAAACAACGGAAGCTATGGTCTTATCACCATAACCAACACTTCCGAAGAACCTGTCAAGGAGACGGTGACAATGCCTCAGACAGGCGGCAGCGGACTTAATATGTATCTGGCAGCCGGCGGCGCAGTTGTCGCACTGCTTGCAGCAGCGGCTATCAGGATAGTAAGAAAAAAATTGAGTTTTTATAAATGACTGGAGGCTTTACCATGAAGAAAACAAAGAAGATCATTGCTGCGGCGGCGATCTGCGCAGCTATGGTGACATCACTGATGCCGATCAGTTCTTTTGCGGCAGCAGCTGTGACTACTTATTCGGTAACGGTAGAACAGACCGTTGAGAGCCATACTTATTCTGCGTATCAGATCTTTAAAGGTACAGCTCAGGCGGACGGTTCACTAACTGACGTTGACTGGGGAACTGGCGTTAAGGACACCACCGACATCACTTCCGAACTGGCAAAGATCAACGCTGATTTTGCTGGCAAGACCACTGCTGCCGAGATAGCAGCCGTTCTGAATGACCTGTCGGAAGAGGAACTGTATAAATTCGCCGGACTTATCAATGACAGCCACCTTGACAAAGTGACCGCTACTTCCGCATTTTCCGGCGGAAAACAGCAGTTCACCGGACTTGAGGCAGGCTACTACATCATCAAGGACACTGACAAAACTGTCGGCGCAGGCGAGGCTTATACAAAATATATACTTTTGTCTGTTCCTGCTGAGACCTCGGTCGTTCCTAAGACCGCTGTTCCGACTTTCATGAAGAAAGTAAAGGAAAACAACCACGAGGTAGATCCTCAGTTGGAAAACGCCAACAGCACTGACTATAATGATGTTGCGGACTATAATATGGGCGACGACGTGCCGTTTGCGCTGTATGCTGAACTGCCTGACCTGTCCGACTTCGGTTCTTATAAGCTGGTGTTTGAAGACCAGATGGACGACGGACTTACCTTTAATGACGACGTTACAGTAACAGTTGGTTCAAAGACCCTTGAAGCTGACGATTTTACAGTTGAAAAGACCCCTGGCGACGGCTGCGACTTCCACGTTGTTATCAACGATATCAAAGATATAGATGGTCTGACTGTCAAAGCCGGAGATGAAGTAAGAGTTGATTTTACCGCTGTTCTCAATACAGATGCTGTTGTAGGTCTTAACGGAAATGAAAACAAGGCAAGACTTAGATTCACAAACAATCCTAATGTTTCTGACGGAACTGACGGCAACGGGGACGGTACTCCCAGCGGAGAGATACCGTGGGATAAGGTAGTAGTTTTCACCTATGCGCTGGAGATAGATAAGGTCGATGCCGATGGCGGCGCACCGCTTGCAGGGGCAACTTTCGTTCTTTACAACGAGACGAAGGATAAGGCTGCAACTATTGTAAACGGAAAATTCCAGGGCTGGACTGCTCCTGCTTCAGGAACTAAGCTTGCAACTGCCGCCGATGGAAAGATCACAATAACCGGTCTTGACGATGGTACCTATTACATAGAGGAAACTAAAGCTCCCTCTAAATACAATAAGCTTAAAGAACCTATCAAGATAGTTATTGATTCCACAACTGTAAATAACCAGTCTTGGGACGGCAAACAGGCTTCCGATGCTCTTACTAATTTGGAGATAACCGTTGACTCAGGCAAAAGCACTGCCGGCAATACCGACAGCGGTCTGGTAAAAGCGACAGTTGAAAACAACAAGGGCAAGTCACTTCCTTCAACAGGAAGCTTCGGAACTAAAGCGTTCTTTATCATAGGCGGTTCTGTGGCTGTAGTTGCCGCAATACTGCTCATAACTAAAAAGCGCATGAAAGATCTTGAAAAATAATTATTACTCTGGGCTATCTGCCGACCTGACGGTCGGCAGGTGCTAGGGAGGGTCCCATGAGAAAGAAAAAAGGTCTGATATCGACCATTGTGTTGATAGTGATATTGCTGATGGGTCTCTCCGTGGCACTTTATCCAATTATAAGCGATTGGTGGAATACCAGGACTCAAAGCCGTGCTATCGCCTCTTATCAGGAAAAGACAGGCAGCATGAGCGATGATGAGCACCGTTCGCTTATTGAAAGGGCGACCGACTATAACCGCCGGCTTGCTGAACTGGCTGCGCCTTTTTCAAATTATGATAAGCTTGAGGGCTATGACGATATCCTGAACGTCACAGGTACGGGAGTAATGGGGTATATAACAATTCCGGCGCTTAGGCTGGAACTGCCCATCTATCACGGTACTAACGCTTCTGTTCTGAGCGTTGCGGTGGGACACCTGCAAGGCTCGTCATTCCCGGTGGGCGGACGAAATACCCACGCTGTTATCTCGGCGCACAGGGGTCTGCCGTCTGCAAAGCTTTTCAGCGACCTGGATAAACTTACCAAAGGCGACCAGTTTACTATCACCATACTGGGAGAAACGCTTACCTACGAGGTGGAAGAAACTTTCATCGTGCTTCCCGATGAGATGGATAAACTGGAGATAATACCCGGCGGAGACTATGTTACGCTCATGACCTGTACCCCATATGGGGTAAACTCCCACCGACTGCTCGTCAGGGCAAAGCGTGTGGGTACGGCGGAAGATATCGGCGCAGTAAAGGTCTATGCCGACGCCGTGATGCTCGACCCGATGAGCGTTGTGCCTGCGGTTGCCGCACCTATAATTCTGATCCTTATCATAACATGGCTGTTCGGAGGCAGAAAGAAAAAGCCTTTTGCGCACTCCGACCCGCTTTCTGTATTTACCAACGAAGATAAAAAGGATGGTGACTGAAAATGTTCAAAAGAATTTTCAGACGTTTGACCAGCGCAATATGCGCAGCCGGCGTGTTTGCAGCTGGCTGTGTGTTCAGTGTGACTAATGTTTTTGCCGAAAGCGCTGAGACCTTTGGTTCGCTGACAATAAACGGTGTTTCGGACGAGACTGCTGTTTCAGGCATGAAATGGAAAATATATCTTGCCGCTCTGCGCACCGATGAGGGAGACTATCAGCTGACCGGGGATTTTGAACAGCTGCCTGTGGATATCTCCGCTGAGATGTCGGCGTCCGACCTGCTGCTTGCGGCTCAGACTCTGGAGGTCTACACAAAGACCGACGGCTTTGCTCCTTATGGTGAAGCTGTTTCAGATATCGGCGGAAATGCGCTGTTTTCACAGCTGGAGATGGGCGTTTACCTGATTTCCGGCGAAAGCGTTACCCTGGATAATGTCAAGTATTCTCCTGCGCCTATGCTGGTGGAAGTTTCTGAGATGAACGAACTCGATGTTGTCTGCGAGGCTAAATTCACCACCGAGAATATACCTGTCGAGCCTGAACCCGAAAAACCACAGCCGGAAGAACCCCAGCCTGAAGAACCCCAGCCTGAAGAACCAGTTCCTGAAGAATATTCGGTGAGCAAGGTCTGGAAAAAGGACGAGAACCTTCTGGAATACAGACCCGGGTTTGTCACAGTCGAGATCTACTGCGACGGCGAACTTGCTGAAACGGTGAAACTCTCTGAGGACAACGGCTGGAAATACAAATGGACTTCCAACGAGGAACATGAGTGGCTGGTAAAAGAGACCGACGTTTCAAACGACTATACAGTTACCTATGCAAACGGCGACAAACTTTTTGTTATCAATAATACCTGCCGTCGCACCCAAGGCTCTAAAGACCATCAGGACGATGACAAGCCTGCACCCCAGAAGCCTGTTCAGCCGGAAGAACCTAAGCTTCCCCAGACAGGACAGCTCTGGTGGCCTGTGCCTGTGCTTGCTCTGGGCGGACTGGCGCTTGTGGCGATAGGACTTAAACTCAGATCTAAAAAGAGATGATCCGGAAAGGAGATATGCCCGTTGATCGGGTATCACAGCAGCTATGAAGAAAGCCTTTGGCTTGTGCTTTGTTATCACAGGGGCGGCGCTGATATTGTCGGCGGTGTCCCTTGCTGTTTATAATATTTTGCAGGACCGTTCAGCCCAGAAAGAAGCCGACACCGCACTGACAGAGATAAAAAGCACAATTCCTGAAATAAGGGTCTACGACCCGGCAAAACCTGATTATGAAGCAATGACTGAAAATGACCTTCCCGATGCCGAACAGCCGGAAGAACCCGCAGTTGAAGTGGGCGAGTCAAAATACCTGGGATATGTTTCGGTGCCGTCTGTCGGTCTGGAACTTCCGGTGATGAGCGAGTATTCAGAAGAAAATATGAAAAGCGCACCCTGCCGGTATTTCGGGACGCTCAGCGGAGGCGACCTGATAATCGCCGCCCATAACTACCGCTCTTTCTTTGATAAGCTGGACGAAGTCCAAGTGGGGGATACCATCGAGTTCGTGGACGCTTCCGGTCTGCTGAGACGGTATGAAGTGGTGGAGACCGACCTTATCGGCGGCAGGGAAACTTCCAAGATGAAAGCCGGCTCCGATTGGTGGGATATAACCTTGTTCACCTGCAACTACAGCGGTTACAGCCGTGTGACCGTTCGGGGAAAGCTGATCTGAAACATTGATCTTTCGTTATTAAGTTAACGAAAGATCAATATTTTGTTAAATTTAAGAAGTCAAGCCTGTGACAGGTGTAAAAATTGCCTGTTTGCGCTGGACTTTGCAGAGAAGATGTGCTATAATTTATTGCGGATCATTTTTTAAGGAGGAAACCTGCTGCGGCAGGCGAGTTAGGTAGATATATGATAACAGCAAAACAAAGAGCGTTTCTGAAAAGCCTTGCATCTTCAACACAGGCGGTGTTCCAGATAGGAAAAGGCGGAGTGAACGACGCTCAGATCGCACAGATAGACGATTACCTGAGAGTGCATGAACTGGTGAAGATATCAGTGCTGAATAATTCCTTGTATACCCCCAGGGAGGCTGCGGAGAATATCGCTCAGGCGATAGGCGCAGAGGTCGTGCAGACAATAGGCTCAAAGGCGGTGCTTTATAAAAAGAACCCCGAAAAGCCCGTTATTAAACTTGACTGAGCTTATGAACGATATCGTTATTTTCGGGGGAACTTTCGATCCGGTCCATAAGGGGCATACGAACCTGCTGGAAACCGTGCTGAAAGAAATGTCTCCTGATCGGGTGATAGTAATTCCTGCAAAGATACCTCCCCATAAGCAAGCAAGCGGCCTTGCCACTGAACAAGACAGGCTCAATATGTGCAGACTGGCTTTTTCGGGATATGAAAAAGCGGAGGTCTCCGACCACGAGATAAAAAGTCGGGGCAGGAGCTATTCTTACTATACAGTCAGCTTTTTTAAAGAAAAATTTCCGGAAAAAGACCTGTGGTTCGTGGTGGGAAGCGATATGCTCCTCAGCTTTGAAGAATGGTTCAGGTATAAGGATATACTCGGTATGTGCGGGCTGCTCTGCGTTTCCCGCAAAAAGGGCGACGAGAGTAAACTGGCGGCAATGGCGGAGAAACTCAGCAGCCTTGGGAAAGTCAAGATACTTTCCTGCGAACCGATGGAGGTCTCTTCCACCGGGATAAGACAGCTCCTCAAAGAAGGCGGGGACGTCTCAAACTATCTGGACAGAGCAGTGATAAATTACATCAGGGATAAGAAAATATACAAGTAGGTGATCGCTTGGGTGATAAAAAGCAAGCAGGGATCTATAAGGATCATCTGAAAAATAATCTTTCCAAAAAAAGATATACACATTCGCTGAACGTGGCTGCTGCGGCTCTGAAACTTGCCGACCTTTACGGCGGAGACAGGGATAAATGCTATACCGCAGG
>CANRLY010000090.1 GCA_947631585.1 uncultured Clostridia bacterium | reverse complement strand
CTTACAAAACTAAAGATTTTTACTTTGGACGGACTCTCGATTACGAGTTTTCCTACGGAGAGGAAATTGCGGTCGTTCCCAGGAACTTCCCTTTTGACTTCAGGTGCATGGGGCATTGCGCTGAACACTACGCTATGATCGGTATGGCGCACATCGCTGAGGGTTACCCGCTGTTCTACGACGCCATAAACGAAAAAGGTCTTGGCATGGCAGGGCTGAATTTTGTGGGCAACGCCGTTTATCCACAGCCTGCGGACGGTCAGGACAACATTTCTCCGTTTGAATTTATCCCGTGGATACTCAGTCAGTGCTCTACTGTAAAGGAAGCACGGGTCCTGCTTGAAAAGATGGCGCTTGTGAACATTCCTTTCAGCGAAAAACTGCCGCTTTCTCAGCTGCATTGGATAATTTCCGACAAAGACGAAGCCATCACTGTGGAATCCGTTAAAGACGGTTTGCACATTTACGATAATCCTGTGGGAGTTCTGACCAACAACCCTCCCTTTGACAAGCAGATGTTCAGTCTCAACAACTATATGTATCTTTCTGCAAAAAATCCTGAAAACACATTCGGCGATGTTCCCCTTGACGCTTACAGCCGAGGAATGGGAGCTATAGGGCTTCCGGGAGATCTTTCTTCACAGTCGAGATTTATCAGGGTGGCATTTGTGAAAATGAACTCTTTTTCCGACGAAAGCGAAACGGAAAGCGTAAGTCAGTTTTTCCACATACTTGGCTCTGTGGACCAGCAGAGGGGCTGCTGCTGCGTTGCTGAAGGTAAATACGAGATAACCATATACACTTCCTGCTGCAATGCGGACAAGGGCATTTACTACTACACCACCTACAACGATCATCAGATAACCGCCGTGGATATGCACAAGACCGATCTTGACGGAAACAGTCTGACAAGATATCCTCTCATCACAGGCGAACAAATACGATACCAGAACTGAACTCAGCCGGACTTGACGTCCGGCTTTTTTATTATCTGCCGAAAGAAATGCCGCTATGTTCTTTTACAGACGGCGGAGAGGACAGTACCTTATCGGTCAGCATCAAGCCCTTGACAACTGCGCCGCTGCCGTATCTTCTCCTCAGACTGTCTACAGCGGAATCGAGCTTTTCGTTTTTGCTGATCTTTTCTATATCCTCAAACAAAGAGAGCTGCATATGGTCGGAACACTCCAGGTCGCAGGCTCTGACTCCCAGCGATCTGACGGGTTTGCCTGAGCGGTTGTTCCTGACAAGCTCCCACGCCAGTTTAAACAGCGACGCCGAAGTGCGGTTAGGGATATCCAGTTTGCCCTGACGTTCTACCCAGTTAAGGTCGTTATATCTGATGGACACCTGTACTGTCCAGCAAAAAAGGCAATGTTTGCGCAGTCTGGCGGAAACGTGTTCACAAAGCGCCATCAGCAGTATTTTCAGGTCGCTGTCGGTAACAAGGTCTCTGGGAGCTGTACTGCTGTTGCCGACAGATTTGATCTGCGAGACCGCCTGGCAGTCGGCGACCGGCGAATCGTCCATGCCGTTTGCATACCGCCAGAGAGTTATTCCCTGCTTGCCAAGCCAGTTTCTCAGCAATTTGGGGTCTGTCTGCGCCAGCTGACCTATGTTGAAAACGCCCATTTTTTCCAGTTTGGCGTAAGTCGCTCTTCCCACAAACAACAGGTCGTTCACCGGAAGTTTCCACACTTTCTCTTTATAGCTGCCGCTTTCGATAACAGTAGTAGCATCCGGCTTTTTCATATCTGAACCAAGCTTTGCAAATATTTTATTAAAGGACACCCCCACAGAAACTGTCAGTCCCAGTTCCGACTTTACACGGCGGCGAAGTTTGTCGGCTATCTCGCTTCCTGTGCCGAACAGATATCGGCTGCCGGTCACGTCCAGCCAACATTCGTCCAGCCCGAACGACTCCACCTTATCCGTATACCCACAATAGATCTCACGCACCATCTTGGAATATTTCTCATAAAGCTCAAAATGGGGCGGCAGAAAAACTATCCCGGGACATTTTCTCTCCGCCTGAAACATTGTGTCCCCGGTGGCAACATTATACGCTTTCGCCTCGTAATTTTTGGCAAGGACTATGCCGTGCCTTGTCTCCGGGTCGCCAAGCACTGCGATAGGTCTGCCTTTAAGCTCCGGGTGGTACAGGCTTTCCACCGAAGCGTAAAAATTATTAAGATCGGAATGTAGTATTGTCCGCTCGTTCATTTTTATCCCCTCAAATAAACATTTGTTCGCATAAATTATTATACCACACGAACATATGTTTGTAAAGAGGCAATTTAAGTAAAATTAAAAAAATCTCTTTCCCCGTTAAAGGAGAAAGAGACTTTTTTTTGCATTATTATTCTACCCTGTTGCATCTGATGGTGACTCGTGCATTGCCGATATAATTACAAGTAAAAAGCGTAAGATCCCAGTCTGAGGAGATCATATCTTCAACTGCAGTGGGAGAAAGCGTATCTATCTCATCGACCAGATAGCGGAACTCATTCCCTACAGCGTCTACAAAGATCACCTCGTCATTTATCTGGAGGTCTTTAAGATCACGGAACTGCGACTTATAGTTATGTCCGCAAATTACCATATTATCCTTATAGACCGAGCCGGAATAGCGGCAAACGGCGATCTTCATACGGTCGTAATCGCACTCTTCGGTCACCGGAAGCTCAAGTTCCAGCGGCGGTATTGCTACAGTTCCCACATACCTATACCCATCAACAGTAATTGTGGGCATTGGCATATCAGGGTCAAGCAGATAGTCGGGCAGCGGTTCTTCCTGCCAAACCTCAAGGTTTTTATCGGAAGTATTTTCTACAAGCTGTTCACGCTGCTTGTTAAACTCTTTCAGCACAGCTGCCGATGATCTGGAAGCCCGATAATCGTCCCAGACGTTATAAGCCGTGAGCGCTGCGCCTGCCGATATCAGCAGTATTCCGGAAATTATTATGATCCTTCGTTTAATCCTGGTCATTTTTATCCCCGGAAGCTGAAGATGGTAAAGACGGCGAAACGAACATTCCCACAAGGAGAAGCGTCAAGCCGGTCAGCATCAGGAGCGGCACCGGCCACCAGAGCTGTCCTGTCTGCGGAAGCTTTGGCTCGTCTCCGCCGGTAGGTCCGTTGGGACGACCGATATTGCCGTTATTTCCGTCCACATCGGAGTTATCCTTCGGCGGCGTATAGTCGTTTTTGTTTGTTATCGTAAACTCGCTGCCGTCAAGAGTTATCTTAACTGTATAGCTATCAGGGACGTCCTTTTCTGTTACCTGCCAATCGGACTCAGGCGAAAGTTCCTCCCAGGTATAAGTCCAGTTATTCTTTTCTGAAAGCTCCACCTGGTCGCAGGATTTGCCGTTTTCAAGCAATTCCACCTTGATACTTTTCGGCCTGTTGGGGTCGTTATTATCCTCCCAGACCTTTTTTACCGTTCGTGAAACAGGTTCGTCGGGAATGTCCATTCTATCGTACTTAACTTCCAGCTCCACGTCGCAGACCGTTTCGCCCTCCGGTGAGTTGCCGGGTATTCTGACAAGCACGGGTTTTGGGGTATACATTATCTTCCCTATCTGCGCCGAAGTTCCGCTTACCAGATAAATTCCTGCCGGAAGCCCCTGAAATTCCGCTTTGCCAGCCGAGTCAGACGTTACGGTTTTTTCAGCCTTGAACTCCTCCCCTGCTGCGTAGGAAGCCAGCGTATACGCAAGTTCGTTCAGTTCCTCGCTGCTGTAAAGGTCACCCACTTCCACTTTCAGGTCGGCAAATTCTCCGGTCAGTTCACCTGCCGGGGTCAGGGCGTAATACAGCTTGAACTCAGAGCCGCTGACTGCACCTGACTCAGTATTGAATTTTACCGTAAGAGAATAATTTGCAGATTCTGCGCTTGCCGGAATCATTCCGCAAAGACAGAACACCGCCATCAGCAGGACTGCCAGTATTTTAGATCTGCTGCGGTCAAGCACTTTGATCACCTCTTCTTCTTATAACGTACTCCCGAAATGATAACTGTCAGCAAAACAATGGGGACTTCGGCTATCAGCACAACTTTCCATGTGTCGATAAACCTTGCGCCGGACTGTATCGCCAGTTTTTCTTCTATCTCCGGGATAAAAATACGTTCTCCATGTATAATGAGCCTATGGGAATTTATCCCATAAGGCGTACAGGTTATAAGCGAACACAGATCTCTCCCCGGCTGTATGGTAAGAGAATACACATCTGACGGCAGCACGGTCTCGATATCTATTACCTTATAACTGTACGATTCGCTGAGAACGTGGATAGTAAACGTATCTCCGATCTCAAGCATATCAAGATTTGTAAAGAGCATTGCCGACGGCAAGCCCCTATGTCCCGACAGGAGGGAATGTACGGTTTCGCCGCCGATAGGCATTGACGAACCCTCCAAGTGACCTGAACCGACCTGCAACACCGATTCGGAGGTGCCATGGTAAATCGGCAAGGAAATGTCGGCTTTTGCAATGTTGATATAACCGATTATGCCGGTCCCTGTGATGTCAAGAACAGACATATATTCCGCACGCTGGGCATCGGTAAGTTCCATAATGCCGGGAGGGTCGGCAGCCAGCTTTTTATTATAGTTGACTGCTTGTTCCAGATAAGCGGAATAGTCCTCGTCGGAAAGGGTCTCCACCGAGGAAACGTAGTTATAAATTGCTCTGCGCTGTTTAGAAACGTTATAATAGTTGCTGAACGTCGGGTACAGCAGCAGGGACAGTCCCACGGCAAGGGTAATTATTGCAAAGATCTTTAAAATTCGCCTGGCCATAGAGACTCTCCTTACTGCTGCAATGGGGGAAAGCTCCCCCATCGCAGCTAGTTAAGATAGTGCGTATTACGCAGATTTTTTACCGGATTTTTTTCTGGAAGAGAGGTAGAACAACACCGCTGCTGCAACAAGAACACAGCCGCCGGCGATGTAGTAAATGTACACGCCTATGCCACCGGTAGAGGGCAGGTCTTCATATTTGAAGTTGGCAACAAACATACCAGCACTGCCGTCATCTTTAGCACCAAATGTATCTGTTATCTTTACAGGCTTATTATAGGAGAATGCTTCATCGCCTGTTACTGCCTGAGCAGATTCTGCAGTTGAAAGTCTGCCGTTGTATTCATTGCCGTCTTGAGCTGCTGTGAGTGTAACTGTGAATGGGTCAATTTTTGCGTACTCACCATCTTTACCAGGTGTAACGGTTTCAACAATTGTATAAGTTACGCCATCATTAAGACCGGAAATAAGAAGTTTACCGCCATCAGCTGTTTCAACTTCATAATCTGATTTTCTTGGCTTTGAACCACCTAACTCTGTATCAAAGAATTTGTCAATATTATTCTGTAAATTCGTTTCAGTAGTAGGCAAATCATACCATTCATCAATTGAATAATAAGTATCATCAAAAGACCTAGCCGGTGCTGTTGCTGCTGGTGTTCCAGTAACTTTATCAAATTTGGTTACCTTTGCAATTTGATACTTGGTAGCATCACTAGGATTCGGACGAACAATAACGAATTTAGCGCCATCAAGTTTTACGCCAGCAACATCATCTTTACCATCATTCCTCAAGAAAGCGGCAGCATCAATTTTAATAATGTTAAGACCGAAAGTATAAACTGTTGCACGCTCGGTAACTGTTTTATCCGTATCAGCATATGCCTGCGGGTTATCGGAATATTCGATCTGTGCTGTGTTATAGTTACCATTGAAATTGTCGTCTACTTTGGGTTTAATAACTGCATTTTCGTTAACTTTTGCGTAGTAGTCAACATATATTGCGGAAGAAACTTCACTGTCTGCATCATAACCAAGACGATAAATTTCACTACCACTTGTAATTCTTATTTCACCAAGGCAAGTGAATTTAACTTTCAGTTCTCTTGTAGCAGGATCATATGTTGTATCGTAATTATTTTTTGATTCATCATCTTTTGTAGGCGTAGTGGTTAAATGATGATGTTTAACGGTATCATCAGAAATTTCTTCATAAGGAACATTTATTGTTTGTTTTGCAGTTGAATCCCATTCCCAGACACCATCATCAACTTGTTTGAAAAGACCTATTACAGTTACTTTTACATAAGTACTAGCATCACTATCATAATCATCATGAGGAGTATCATACTGAACTAGATCAAGACCATCGCTAAGAGTATCAATAAATGTATACTGATAACCGCCAAGGTATAAGTCATAGTTGCTGGGGAGCGTTCCTTTCAGCTGGAAGTGAACTACATCGCCGACACCGGCGGCATCTGTTTCATATGCAGCATCGCCAGCTGCGGCAGTACCTCTCAGAATTTCCTTGTCAAGTGTAGGAACGTCTACTTTCAGTATCTGAGTAACATTATTAGCTACAAAAAGCATACGTGCAGAGAAAGCGTGTGATGTATCTGCTTCTTCAATCGTTGAAAGGTCTCTGACCATATAGTAACCAGCAGGAACATAAATAGTATATTTAGAATGATCATCGTCGTTAACAGAGCCTTCATAAAACTGTGTTGCATACGCTTTATTCAAATAACCTCCTGCACCACCAGCAGCATAACCACCAAGAATATCTGTGAACGCCTGCAACCATTCATGGTCATCAACATGAGCCGGTTTCGCAAGTACATCTGCAACTGCTACGGCAAGTTTGTCGAAATCAACAGTTGTAAGATCACCACTTACAAATCCAGTTGAACCTACAACAACTTCTCCGGTTGTATAATCACTGTTAAGTTTACCTTCTGTGAAAAAGCCTGCAAAATCAGTAAAGCCCTTAAAAGCATAGCCATAATCACCTGTTGATGCAGTAGCAAGAGAATAAACAAACTCAAGAATAGACTTCTTGGTGTCATCTTTTCTAAAATCGCCAAACGCATTACCCCATTTAATATCAGTAATCGGTAATTTATTGTTTTCAGGTTTGCTCATATCCAAAGGACCATCGGTTGTTTTGCCTTTTACTGTACCGGAAAAGATCTGATATGCACCATAATGTGAATTGGTTTCATCAAAGTTATAAGTTGTGTCACCCTCTTTAGGATAAGTAAGCGTAATGGTATAAGTATTGTCTTTTTCAGTAGCATCACCACTTACTTTACCACCCAATGAAGTGCCACCACTATGTGTATGTCCTCCCGGACTAGCCACTGCCGAAAGAGCCGTTGTCGCTACAAGGGCGGCGGCAGATATAACACTCAAAAATCTTTTTGTGAATTTTTTCATAGTTAAATATCATTCCTTTCGCAAATATAATAACTATTTTATTTCCCAAAGTTCTTATTTGATACTGCCGAAACTTGGAAGCGGCAATACACAGAACAACAGCTTTCCGACAACTTGCTCAGAACTTACGCAGCCTATCACACTATTGCGTGAATCAACTGACGTCCGCCTGTTATCCCCCAGCACGAAGTAACTTCCCTCCGGCACTGTCACGGGATATTCAACATCGCTGTCGCCAAGGCTCTTGCCCTTCAGATACGGCTCGTCTATGGCTGTACCGTTGACGTAGACCGTTCCGTCCTTATCTATCTCGATGACGTCATTCTCGACCC
>CANRLY010000089.1 GCA_947631585.1 uncultured Clostridia bacterium | reverse complement strand
TCATAGTAGGCGACAACGAAGTTTCCACCGGCAGTGTGACGGTACGTTCCAGGAAAGAGGGCGAGACTTCCGGCGTTGCGGTAAAAGACATCATTGGCAAGTTAGAGGAAGAGATCGCCACAAAAGCGAAATAGCGGCTTTTAGAGACAAGAGGTTCAGAAGCAAGAGACAAGATGCCCCCACCGACTTTGTCGGTGGGGGCATCTTTGTGGTGAAGAAAAGATATGCGGCGGCGAAGCCGCCGCATAGTCACCCCGTTGGGGTGACCCTCTTGCTTCTTGCATCTAAATCTCTTGCTTCTAGCGGCTGAGGCAAGAGGACGAGAAGCAAGAGGCAAGAGAACCTACCCCCCTAACGGCTAACGCCGTTTTTTCCCTCCCCAGTTTGGGGAGCGGGGTTCGGCAGCCACAACAACTTAAAGGCAAATCGGGTCATCACACCTTTTGAAAAATTTGCCCCACCCCTTGCAACTTCGTTGCTTTTCCCCCTCCCCAGTTTGGGGAGGGGGTGACCCTCTTGCTTCTTGCATCTAAATCTCTTGCTTCTAGCGGCTGAGGCAAGAGGACGAGAAGCAAGAGGCAAGAAGCCCCACCCCTTGACAGCTAACGCTGTCATGCTGCTTGCAGCATTCACCTCACCCAATTTGGGGAGGGGAATTTTTGCGCTCAACTGCGGAGCAGGAAAGTTGACAACTCTAAAAGCAAGATGCCCCACCCCCTGTAGCTATCGCTGTCATGCTGCTTGAAGCATTCACCTCACCCAGACTGGGGAGGGGGTTTTTACTTCTAGCGGCTGAGGAAAGAAATTGCAATCCATATAGTTAGTTACCAGCCTGAAAGAAGAAGCCACACCCCGGCGATTCCATCGCCACCCCTCCCCAGTTTGGGGAGGGGAATTGTGCAGTGCGGTTTTAATTGTCAGCGATTAATTTGTAATAACCATGTCCCCAAAAAATTTACCCCACCCCCTCGACAGCTTCGCTGTCGTTCCCCCTCCCCAGACTGGGGAGGGGGTGCGCTCAACTGCGGAGCAGGAAAGATGACCACTCTGGAAGCAAGAAGCCCCCACCGACAAAGTCGGTGGGGGTTCTTTGTGGTGAAGAAAAGCTTTGCGGCGGCGAAGCCGCCGCATATTCCCCTCCCCCATTGGGGAGGGGTGGCGACAACGTCGCCGGGGTGGGGTCTTGCTTCTTGCATCTGAATTTCTTGCTTCTGGTAGGGATTGGGGCTTCCCCGACCGAAAGGTCGGGTCTAACCTCTTACCTCTAACTTCTTCCCTCTAACAGGGCGAAGCCGTCCGAATCTAATCCCCCTCCCCCATCGGGGGAGGGGTGTCAGCGTCAGCTGACGGGGTGGGGGATAATTTTAAAATGCAGGGCGCACCCAAACCACCTTTGTGTTGTTGTGACTGCCAAATCCCCCTCCCAATGGGGAGGGGTGGCGACAACGTCGCCGGGGTGGGGTCTTGCTTCTTGCTTCTGAATTTCTTGCTTCTAGCAGGGGTGGGTTTCTAACCTCTAACCTCTTACTTCTAGGTGGGGTTTTCTTTCCTCTCGCCCTGCCTACCTTTTGCTGCGCTTTTTTACAAAAATTCCAATGTGGCAAAGATAATTCTCCGCTTTGCCGCTGAATCGCTCCCTTTGCGCCTGGGCTTCCGGTGCGCCGCAGGACAGCCATTCTTTCCACGCTATTCCGAAATTTTCCAGGCTGAACGCTCTCACGTCGTCCACGCCGTCGCAGCCGGAAAAATATTTCTGCCACCACTGAGGACTATGCAGCAGTTCAAAATCCCTGCCAAGCAGCTCTTTCCACTGCTCCAGCTCCTCGGGCAGGTGGCTGTAGTCCTCCCTCACTCCGGGAACGGCAAACAGTCCCGTTCCGCCCGGCGCAAGCACCGAAAGCAGTTTATTTGCTGAAAAATCCCGGTTTTCCGCTATTTTTTCAAAACCGTCCGTCCACACCAGGCTGTCAAAATATCCCTCTGCAAAGGGGAGCTCCTGCGCTGAACACCTGAGCGGCATTGCGTTCCTGCCAATTCCCCAGCGGTCAAACAGCTTACTGTTCAGGGTCGGGGAAGCCTTTTCGTCCACTGCCACCGCCTGAACTCCCATTTCCTTTGCCAGAAACAGCACCGTCAACCCCATATGACAGTTCATAACCAACGTCCGGCTATTAGGCTTTGGCGGAAATTTCATGGTGAGTTCGTCAAGGATCCGTATCTCGCACGGACCGTTCAGCCAGTCTTTATTGAAAAAATCCTTATACTTCTCTGCTTTGTTTACTACCATTTTTTCCTCCTATTCCCATCAGCGAAGCAGCTTTTCCAGTGCTTTTCCGCCGTCGGGGAAATGCTTTTTCACATGGGCTATTATCCTTTCCAGCGACTTCTCCGGCTCTTCGCTGTAGCCGGAAGTCACAAACTCCTGTCCCCACAGCAGCTCAGGCGCCGTATACATTGACACGCTCATGCCGTATTCTTCGCCCTTTTTATTCTTTCTGAAGCGCAGATCGCTCATGACCAGATATGTCTGCATCTGAAGCTCTGTAAGCACTCCCTGAAAATTCTTCTCGCCGCCTTTTCCAAAGCCTGCTCTGTTCTTTATCTCAAAGGAAAACAGCTCCTCGCCGTCTGCAAACTGCTCCATTATCAGCTTTGCTCTGCGCTGGGCAAGTCCCTCCTCGTAGAGACTGTCGAAGTCGTACCCGTCACGGCGGTAATTGGCAAACGCCGGAAACCATTCCAGCGACACAAACCCCGATTTCTTGCCGAAAAACTTCCCATACGCCACCTTTTTTGACCGTGCGGCTATACCTCGCCATTCCCAGGGGTCGTTCTTCTCGTCGCCTGACCACCAGTATTTTCCCAAGGTATGCTCTTCCACCGAAAAGCCCTCCGCTTCGTTCTTGAAAAGCGGCAGGAAGCCCACCTTATCCACAAACTCCACCAGTTCTTCCGGGGACTTTATCCTGTTACGGTCGGTGGGAGAAGTCCCGTGCATTATCCAGACGCCGTTTTCATACGCCATTTTTTCAAGTCCTTTCGCATTTCGCAATTTCACAATTTCACAATTTCGCAGCAAAGCACCGTCCCCTGGTGGAAACGGTGCTTTTTCTGTTAGTTACGCCGTTATCCGGCTTTATTTCTTCTTATTCCTGCCTTTTGCGGAATACGCAAGCATTACGCAGCCTGTTCCCAGCAGGACAAGTCTCAGATATCCCCTGCTGTTTCCGGTATCGGGAGCGTTATCTTCGCTGCCCTGGTCCTCTGCGCTGCCGGAGCTTCCATTATCCGTTCCGCCGTTGTCCGGCTTCTCCTGCTGAGAAGGTTCTGACGGCGTGGGTGCGGGTCTTTCCTCAGAGTCATCGTTCTGCTTAGTTCCGCAGACGGTGCAGACGCCGTCCACGAAGTTATGGTCGGTCATCTCGGTCTCTCTGGTCTCTTTTTCTCCGCAGACTGAGCATACCCTCTGCTGTTCGCCCTTAGTGGTGCAGTCAGCTTTCTTTACTGTCTCCCACTGGTCAAAGCTATGGCTAAGAGGAAGTATCAGTTCGCTTTCCTCGACTGCATCGCAGTTTTTGCAATGGATAGATCTTGAGCCGTACTCTGTGCAGGTAGGAGCTTTATCCACTGTGAAGCTGTCCTCCCACTGGTGGTCGGCAAGGTCAAGACCTCTTTCCTCGGTATAGCCGCAAACTGTACAGCTCCTGCTCTCAAAGCCGTTTGCGGTACAGCTGGAGCTATGAGTTACCCATTCGCCGAAAGTATGGATATGTTCTTCTGCTATCACTACTTCGCAGGAATTTGCGCTTACCATCAGCGCGGAAGTCGCCCCTGCAACGCTTGTCACCTGGAGGGTATAAACGCCTGCATCATCGGCGGTGACCTTATCTATCTCCAGTCTTGCGGTTGTCTGTCCTACCAGAGCAACGCCGTCCTTGAACCACTGGTAGCTGTTTTCACCCTCAGAGACTTCGGCGTCTATCACCAGTTTATCTCCCTGAGAAAGAACTATTTTTTCCTCAGAAAGAGTTACTTTCGGGGGCTGAGCCTGCGGCAGCGCAACAGTTTCGCCGCCGGACTGTTCCTCTTCCTTGACTGTCTTTGATGCAAACTGCGCTTCGATTATGCTGCTTCCGGAAGCAAGGTCGTCTGCGCTTACCGAAATGGTAACCGTGCTGTCACCCGGTTTGCCGGACACCAGTTCATACTTTGCGTTTGTGACGATAGTGTCCACTGCGAAGCCGTCGTTTGCCTTGATGGTGATATTTACCTTTTCGCCTTTTTTAACTGTAAAGATACTATCCTTGCCGGCTGCGGTGATAGTTCCGCCGTCAGTTTCAGAAAGCACCACTGTTTTTGCGGTATCGGGTTCGCCCTTTACCACTGCCACTGCATACGGGCTGAAAGACTTGCACATTACCAGAAGTCCATATCTGGTGACAACGCAGGGTATCTCTTCAACGCCCACAGTATCGCCTTTATCGTCTTTCATGAAGTGGTACACCTTAAAGGTGACGCCCTCGTCGTCGGGACCGTAGCCCTCCGGGAAGCCCATGCAGACTCTTACTCCCTGACCCGTCTCGATCACCTGTTTTTTGCAGACGGTAAGGTTGATGTTATAAGTTTCGCTGGCAAGCAGGTCTACCCCCTCGCCCTCGATAAGGTCGTTCATTTTATCGGTCTGGTCGTCGCCGGGTTTGGACACCACCAGAGCCATTCTATGTTTGAGCAGTTCAGATACGCTCTCGCCGTCGGAAGTTTCCCAGCCCTCGGTAGAAAGGTCGGAATTTTCAATAAGGGTCGGCTGTGCGAAAACGTTCCAGAAATAGCCCTGGGATCTGTAAGCGCAGACCGCCATGCGGTAGGTCGCACCGTAGGTCACCTCGATAGGGTTCTTGCCGCTGTACTTGCCGACAAGTCCTACCACCTGGAACACATAGAAAGTATTATCGTCAGCCCACATTTCGCTGGCTTTGAAATCGAAGCTGACAGTGCTCTTGCCATCAAAGCTGATATTCTCGAAGATCGTTCTGCTTGCGGCAGCGGTATTATAATGGTACTCGCCGTCGGGAGTTCTCTTCCAGCTGGAAAGTTTGATATCGAACTCAGTTCCGTCAGGGTCGGGGACAAGCGTATCGTCAAACTCCACGGAAATGCGGTAAGTTCTGGTTATATCAAGCCAGCCGTTCATGATGGGGTCGCATTTTTTGGGGTAAGGCGGAGCTTTATAAGTTCCGGTGACGTTATGGAGCATACCGGTCTCGGCTACCATTTTGAACGGGTCGCCGTAGTAGGTAGAGTCGGGGATAGTATAACCGCTGACAGTCATTTCCCGGGGAGCTACTTCTGTAACGCCGTACTCGATATATTCCACCTGCGGCAGTCTCATGAACAGTTCGGTATCGGTGTCCCTGATGTCGCCGGTCTCGGATTCGTAAAATTCAGGACAGATATAGTACCAGTCGGTATACTCCATCTCGTCTGAGTCCTCAGACCTCTGATAGAATCTGCATACTATATAATATCCGTTTTCCGCAGCTTTCTTATAGCCCATTCCACGGAAGCTCACATGAAATTCGCCTGCCTGGAGGTCCTCGTCCTCCATATGGCCGTCAGCCTTGTACTTGACCACAAGACCGTTATCGTACTCGGTGGTCTTTACGCCGAATTCCTCGATATCCAGCATAGGATACTCGAAGGCATAGTCGGCTTCGGACATAACTGCGCTGGGGGAATGATGCTGGCTCATCTTGATATCGCTGGCAAGGAGATACTCATGGTTCTCGTAGCCGTCAAGACCTGTGCTTTCAGCCTTTGCCTTGGATTTGGGAGGCACGGGGTCGTCCATAGTGGGGTCAACGCCGTACCACTTATCGTTCACTCTGACGTTTGTCCACATATGGAGTTCCATCACGTCGTCTGAGTGTCTGTAAACGCCGTTTACCAGAATACAGGGGATCTCCAGCCTGTCAAGCACCGATTTGAGCGCCCTGGAATATCCTTCGCAGACAGCTTCGTGTTTCACCAAAGAGCCGTAAGCCGTTCTGATAAGGGGGATATTTTCTGTTTTGCAGGCGTCCTCCAGCTTATAGGAAGTATTCTCGGTGATATAGTCGTGAACAAATTCTATTTTTTCAGCGACCGGGTCTTCGCCAGTTCCGGCTTTGACCTGTTCAGCTTCCTTTACCACAGCTTCAACTGCGGCTTCGTACTCTTTTACAGCCTTTTCCACCTGAGACTTGCTGGTATAGCCCTGGGTGTAATAGTTATCATATCTGCCTTTTCCCACATAGATATGATATGTTGTGCCGTTTTTATCCTTAGTGGTGGTAGCTCTTACCGAAAGAGCGGAAAAGTCCACATAGAAAATGTCGGGATAGTCGGCATAAAACGCATCTCTCGCCGCACCGAACACCGAAAGCAGAGACACCGGTTTAGCGCCGGTCATATACGCTTCAGCGGTCTGCTGGGAAATGAGAGGGTCTTTTCCTTTCGTAAGCTCGAAACTCTCAGTACCGGTCATGAAAGTTCCGTCCTTATACATCTGGTACATTGCCTCGTAGAAAACTTTGCCGTCGGGGGTAAGCTGTTCATAGAAGTATCTGTTCCACTCAGGAGCATCGGACGCCTTTGCCGTCTTGCCGGAAGTCTGATCGGCAGCCAGTGCGTTTTCCGGGAAAACCCCTACAAAAGCCGCTGTAAGGAACATGATAAGTGCCAGACAAAATGAAATAGTTTTTTTAGATCTTGCCATAAATTCTGTCGCCCCATTTCATATCTATATTTTTGCGGAAGTCCGCAAGTCCGACAGTGTCGGGCTCAAGATAATTATAATATTTTTAAAAAGCCCTGTCAATCGTTACACAATATTTTTACAATTTCAAAATTTAAAGCATAAAAACAAGCTTCGACATAATTATTCCGCAGGTTCAGAACAGCTCCGGGGAAAGTCTGTTCATACACTGGCGTTTGCGTTCCAGGGAGGAGTGGACGTAGGTTTTCAGGGTGACGTCCGCACCGGAATGTCCCAGTATTTCCGAAAGGGTCTTGATATCGAAATCCTGCTGGAGGCAGAGGGTGGCAAAGGTATGTCTCAGGGCGTGGAACCTCACAGAGGGAAGTCCGGCTCTTTTGAGAAGTTTTTTGAAGCGGTAGTTCATGAGTCTTGGTTCTATGGGGCGAGGTCCGCCGGACAGCAAGTAGTCCGTGGGGCTGCTGCGGAAGTTTTCCAGTATGTTCACCATAAAAGCCGGCAGCGGGATATCCCGACGTGAGCTTTCGGTTTTGGGGGAAGTTATCACCACCGAAGTTCTGTTTGGCAGGTCGGAGACTTTTATCCGCTGGAGGGTGCTTCTGATATGCAGCAAGGCGTTTTCAAGGTCGATATCCTGCCATTGCAGAGCGCAGAGTTCCCCAATGCGCAAGCCGGAGAACATTGCCAGCAGCACGCCGGAAGAGGCGGGGTCATGGTCGCTGATGAGTTGTTCTGCAAAAACTTTTCTCTGCCCGTCAGACAGCAGCTGCGGTTCTTCCCTGCGGACTTTAGGGCAGACTGCGCTATGTATCCTATCGGTAAGCCCGAAG